>ASHK01000938.1 GCA_000695745.1 Vibrio madracius
TTGTCCAATACCATGTTTAAGGCGTTCATGAATTGGCTTTTTCGACTCATGAGATCCCATCTCTAAATCTCGGTCTTGGTGGTCACCATGCTCGTCGAGGATAAGCCATTGAGCACCTAACTGCGCCAATTTCTCCGGCAGGGTCATTCGTGATAGAAGGTCGTTAACGCGCTCTGCTGTCTCAATATTTGGATTCTTGTAAAGGTCTTTGTAAAGCATAGTCTGATACCTGTTTCGTTCTTGATATCCGTACTATGTATCAATCCTGCATTGGATTATGGGCGACTCAATCTAATTACCAAATTCGTACATTCAGTTACCAGATAACGTCCTTTTGATCCTTCTTTACAACTCAACTACTGCATGTTTTTACAACACAACCACGGCATGCTTTGCATTGTGTTGACGGTACTTCGCCGGTGACAAGCCTAGCTGCTTAATAAAACCTGAGATAGGTATGACTGACTGGGGTAACCACACTGTTTTGCAATACTCTCCATACGGTCATTTGTGGTCTCTAGCAGATGTTTAGCACGCTCCACACGGAGATTGGTTAAATATTGATGAGCAGTGACACCGTGAACGATTAGAAACCGAGTATCCAATGTCTTGCGTGAGATTCGGCAGAAATCCGTGACCTGTTTGATCTTTATATTAGAATGGAAATGATTACGCATATAAAGCTCGGCTTTTACCACGACCTTATCTTCATCCCCTTCACTTGCAGTAGTTTTCGCATGAATGACTGTGTTTGATGAGAACAGCTTAGATACTGACCGCTTGTAACGAATTACCTGTTCTAGCGTCTCCATGCAGCTACGCCCAAGTTCAAAAGGATCAAGCTCTACCGAGCTTAACGGCATAGGTGACAACAAACGTTCAGTGTCGTCATAGTCAGTACCAATAATCGCGACTTGCTCTGGCACATTGATGTTTTCTAACTCGCATACCTCTGCTATGCGACGAGCCGACCTGTCTGACGAACAATAAACACCTAAAGGAAACATCCGACTTTTAATGGCATCATGTACATTGTCACAATAGTTAAGAGAGTGTTTAGGGGCCGCTCTTTGAAACGCTTTGTGTCGCTCTTGACTCCATGGCGTAACAAGATCTTGCTGGTTTGCGAAATACCCGACATGCATAAGACCGCTTTTTGCAAAAGTGCGGATCGCTAAGCGAGCAAGCCCTTCATTATCGAGAATGACAGAAGACAAAGTATCAGGGAGATCAACCGGCAAATGATTGGCATACACCACACGCTTTGCGCCCAACGTATCAACAAGGTGTTTTACTGCTGGTTTATTGTAATCCGCAATAACGTAATCCCAGCTTTCGCTGAGTATGTAGTCTAAGTTACTCGCACATTCTAAATAAAGACTAAGCTTGAGATCAGACTCATCAGAGCGAGCTTTGATACCCTTAAGCACTTGGCGGTCAAAATAGACCATGCTGTCGAGAAGAATAAGCAGCTTTTTCATAACTTACTTCCTAAGATTAGTGCTAAAAAAAGCTAACTGGTGAGTAGGGCTTATAACGGCTCATCAGGAGCGACAAGACGTTTTAGGGGTTCTCATTAACCGAGCTCTGCATTGTGAGCAACAGGTTTACGTTGTTCGTTCTCTTTCGCATCAAGAACAAGGAGTGCTTTGATCTTCTCTAGATGCTCGTTGTCTAGTTTGTAGAACATCAT
>ASHK01000939.1 GCA_000695745.1 Vibrio madracius
CAGCTGATTGCTCAACAAAGTTACCTTGGTTGATATCGATACGATAAACGATTTTTTCGATCACTGAACATCCTGTCAGCATCGTGAACGCGAGTGGTAATGCGATCAACCACTTTTTTAATTGCATAGCTTTAATTTACGACTTTGATTTTTGAGACTGCAAAGATAATAAACAAGGATGAAGCAGAAGTAAAAACTTGTCTGTCTTAGTTTGTAATTAGAGACGCTATTTTATGAGTTAGCTTACAATCCTTGCTTAAAACAACAATCTGATGGAACTATCAGAAAGTCTCGTAATCACGCAGTCAATTAACAGCTCTTTTGCATTGGCTAACGTACTGTCGGTAATTTGGCTGCCGCCAAGAAGCCTTGCTAGTTCGGTGATACGTTCTTGCTCGTTAAGCGTCAACATGCTGGTTTCAGTTTGATTCGCTTTGGTGGTTTTGGTGACAAACAGTTGTTGATGGCCATGGCCAGCAACTTGAGGTAAGTGAGTGACACACAGAACTTGAGTTGATTCACCAAGCTTACGTAGCATTTTACCTACGACGGCTGCAGTTGGGCCACTGATACCCACATCTACTTCGTCAAAAATAAGGCTAGGGGTGTCAACTTTTTGGGCAGTAATAACTTGAATCGCGAGTGAAATTCGAGATAGTTCACCACCAGAGGCGACTTTCGCAATCGGCAGCATTGGTTGACCTGGGTTGGTTGAGACGACAAAAACCACATTATCCATTCCCGTAGGAGAGGGGTGTTCCAACTGGAAGTCTACAGTAATCGCAAACTTAGCTTTTTCCATGCTCAATTCATGCATGCTCTGTGAGATCAATTTATTGAGCTCTTTTGCGTAGCGCCCACGAGATTTACTAAGTTTTTCACTAGAACGGACATAAGCATCGAAGTGTGCGGTCACTTCGTCTTCCATTGCTGCGAGTTTTTCGTCAGAGCAATCCAGTGCTTCTATTTGCGAGAGAAGGTCTTGATGATGTTGGTAAAGTTCTTCAGGCAACACGTGGTGCTTCCGAGCTAACGACATAATCTTTGAAAACCGTTCTTCCACAAAAGCCATACGTTCTGGATCCACATCGATTTTATCGAGGTAGTTACGTAGCTCAGTATTGGCTTCTTCGAGTTGAATCAGCGCTTCTTCGATCATATTAGGTAATGTTGATAATTCACTATCTAATTCGGCCAGTTGAATCAGTTTGCTGCTGGCGGTTTGTAGCATGCCTAGGGCATTGACTTCTTCACCCTCGTAGATGATATCAATGGCTTGTTGACATGTGATGGCAAGCTCTCCGCTGTTAGATAGCCGCTTATGTTCTTGTTCTAATTCAGGAAATTCTTGCTCACCGATGGCTAATTCGTTGAGTTCTTTTATTTGGTACTCTAAAAGTTGAAGCTGAGCGAGGTTGTTGGCACTGTTTTCCTTCAGTTGAGAGAGGGCAATGTCGGCACTGCGCCATGCTTGGTATTTATTGCGAACTTGTTGTAGCAGGCTAGTATGCCCAGCGTATTGATCCAGTAGTGATAGCTGGTAATCGCTTTTCATTAACTGATGGTGAGCATGCTGACCATGAATATTAATCAGCAGTTGTCCTAGTGACTTTAATTGTGACAGCGGAACAGGGCTGCCGTTGATAAACGCACGTGAACGACCTTCTTTGGTAATGGTGCGTCTTAAAATACATTCAGTGCCATCAAACAGGTCATTATCTTCGAGCCAACGCGTTGCTTGTTGGTTGTTTTCAATAACAAAAGCAGCGGTAACTTCGGTTTTATCTTCACCCGCGCGAACCGCTCCGGCT
>ASHK01000940.1 GCA_000695745.1 Vibrio madracius
TCTAAACCGATTTCGACACCCTAGAAAAGTAGAAAGCCAGCCAAGAGGCTTATACTTCGATGCCCAATCAAGACGTAAAGAACCAAGATATCAATTCAGTACCCCTTTGCTAGTGGAATGTGAAGACAAGACGACGATTCGTGGAAAGACACTTGATCTCTCCAAGCGAGGGGCAAGTTTAGAGCTCGTGGACCCAATACCAGTAAAAACCGGTGCGGTAATCTCAATCGATTATCTAGAACTCAAACGCTACAACGAACGACTGCCATTAAATCGCGTCCCTTACGAAGTGGTACGCCTGTCTCCCGATCGCAAAACCGTGCACCTCTCTATCGTTGAATCTGGTAAAACCATCAAAACCATTGCCTTTTTCAATGGCATGATTGAAAACAATCAAGATAAGTTGATTGCTAAACAAGAATTGTTGCCAAGCTCAGCGCTGCTTGAGTCTTTGCATAATGTTTTACTGGCTAAAATGGTTTCTACACCTATCTACATTGATAAGCGTGGCCCTTCAATTAAGAGTCGTACCGTTGGGGTAAACTTCCCGCTTCCAAGCTATATGCAGTTTTTAGAGCGCATTGGGCACAATCAAAAATTTGCACTAGAACCTATTTTCAAAGGACGCAGCAATACCTTAATCGCCGAACCAATGAAGAAAAAGCCAGGTGCGAAACCGGTCTACCATGAACTGTATATTGGTGTATTGAAGCTAGGAGATCGCATCCAGTCGATTCATACCAAATTGCGAGAGGACTTTGAATCGACTCAGAAGCGTATTGCGTTCATTAAAGATGCATTGAGCATGGGCGAGCTGTATGTCTTAAGAATCTCTTCAGGCCCCGTCTATGACGCGCTCACAACCTTAATGAAAAAAGACATCAATGAGCTCTTGTCGTTAAGTTTGAGTCATGCACGCAACTTAGAAAATGAAATGACGTCAATATGTGGCTACTGTGAGCTTATTGATATTACTGAAGAAGTATTGATTCGGTTAGAG
>ASHK01000941.1 GCA_000695745.1 Vibrio madracius
AGAGGCGTAACTAGTGGATTTAGTTAGGCTAATTTTGGTTTTTTGGAGGCGATATGGCGTCAGATCTTCTGAACTTAGGTGCGCAAAGCGTACTGACAGCTCAGAGACAGTTAAATACGACTGGTCATAACATTTCTAATGCAAATACAGAAGGTTACAGCCGACAGTCTGTTTTACAGGGGACCAATGCCCCGAAACAGTTTGGTGGGCAAACCTACGGTATGGGAGTGCATGTGGAAAATGTTCGCCGCTCGTGGGATCAGTTTGCCGCCAAAGAACTCAATATGGCAACGACTCAGGTGAATTATCGCAACGAAAACCTGACCAACCTCGATATGATGTCGGGGATGTTGTCGTCTATGGCATCGAAAAAGGTGCCGGAAAGTCTCAATGACTGGTTTGATGCAGTAAAAACACTGGCCGACACTCCCAATGACATTGGGGCGCGCAAAGTTGTACTTGATAAAGCTAACCTGATTCGTCAGTCAATGAATGATTTTCACGATACGGTTCGTGAGCAGCGAGATAACGTCAACAAGAAGCTTCAGGTGAGTGTTGAACGCGTAAATCAAATTGGTGTTGAAATTCGTGATATATACCGTTTGATGATGCGAACGCCCGGTCCTCATAACGATTTGATGGACAAGCACGAATCTCTCATTAAAGAGCTGTCAGAATATACCAAAGTGACGGTGACTCCTCGGGCAAATACCGAAGGTTTTAACGTCCATATTGGTAATGGCCATACGTTGGTGTCGGGCACAGAAGCCAGTCAACTGAAGATGATTGATGGATTTCCAGATACTCACCAGCACCGCCTTGCAATAGTAGAAGGTAAGGGTATTAAGCCGATTACCAGTGATGACATTGGTGGACGCTTGGAAAGCATGTTTGAAACTCGTGACAAGGAAATCCCATACGTCTTGGATGAACTTGGTCGCCTCTCCATCGCTTTCTCTGAAAGAGTGAATGAACTGCAAGGGCAAGGGCTGGATCTGAATGGTCAAGTTGGGCAAAACCTGTTTGCCGATGTCAATACTCTCGCGTATGCCAAAGCAAGGGTTGTTGCCCCGGTCAATTCAAATGCCGATGTAGCGGTATTTATAGACAATACGTCGCAGCTCAAAGGTGGTGAGTATTCATTGACGTTTGATGGTGCGAACTACCATGTCACTAATTCTGACGGTGTGACTCAATCTTTCTCAGGCCCAAGGATGCAACTTGATGGTATTCGAGTGGAAATTGGTAATCCACCTGCAGTAGGTGAAAAGCTGTTGCTACGTCCGACCAGAGATGGTGCGGCCAATATGAAAATGACGACCAACGATCCAAAAGCGCTGGCGGCGCAAAGCTTTGAGGCGTCCACCACCTTTGCGCAGGGTGAGGCTAAGTTTCATGTCTCATCCGTTGGCAGTTTAAAAGAGTTTGAAGTGGTGATTTCACCAACGGGGACGGAATTTGCCGTCACCGACAAAAGCGGTAACGTTTTATTAAGTCCAACGCCTTACCCGCCGACAGGTCCCGTGACGGTGCTGGGGACCACATTTGAGCTTAGTGATGGGGCGATGGCAAATGATAAGTTCACTGCGAACCTCAATCCAGCAGAGGGTGATAACGGCAATTTGAGAAAAATGCTGCATATCCAAACGGATAAGTCGATGAATGATGGAGATTCAACGGTTATTGAACTCTATCATAACTTAAATACCGACGTGGGTTTGAAAGCCTCGACAGCCACACGACTACAAGAAGTGGCTGAGCTTGAGTATGAAAACGCACAAAGCCGAGTGGCGTCTATTTCGGGGGTTAACCTCGACGAAGAAGCCGCCAATATGATGAAGTTTCAGCAAGCGTATATGGCTTCATCTCGAGTGATGCAAGCGGCTAATGAAACCTTCGATACCATTTTGCAGCTAAGGTAAGGAGCTAGATTATGATGAATCGAATCTCCAGTTTTCATAATTATCAGACGGTGCAAAACGATATGCGCCGCCAAGAAAATAAAATTCACGAAAACCACGCCCAGCTTGCGTCTGGTAAGCAGTTGCAAAAGCCTGCGGACTCGCCATTGGCGACACATTATTTGCAAAAGCTCAAACAGCAAACTCAGCAACTGGACCAATATGACAGTGCTATCACCTTGTCGCGCAACCGCCTTGAGCATCAAGAAGTGATGCTGGGTGAAACTGAGCAATTTGCAGATAGTGCGAAAAGGTTAACGATGCAAGCGATCAACGGAGCGCTCTCTCCTGAAGATCGTGAAGCCAAAGCTCGTGAGGTCGAAGAGCTGGCGCAAAACTTCCTCGCTCTAGCTAATACACGAGATGAATCGGGCAACTATAGCTTCGCGGGCACCAAACCCAAGACGCAGCCTTTTTTCGTCGATGGCAGGGCATATTTCCTACGCGGGTGATGATTACCAGAGAAAAATGCGCATTGCACCGAGTTTAGAAGTGGCGACGAGCGATCCAGGTAGCAAACTGTTTATGGAAATTGATAATCCGTTGGGGGATTACAAGGCCAATTATGGGCTACAAAAAGGCTCTGAGTTGTTGCTTGAAAAAGCCACCAACAGCAATGCCAATGATAACAGTACATACAAAGTGACGTTTGTCGACATGGGTAACCAGCAATTCGGCTACCAGTTGGAGCAAAACAATACCGTCGTTGCTGCAGGTAATTATGACCCGAGTCTAGGCATTCAATTCCAAGGACTCAACATCCAGACCAAAGGCCAAATAACGCCTGGGGATGCGATTGAAATCGAACCGCAAAAAACGTTTAGCGTGTTTGAGACGTTCAATGATGCCGTGTATTGGATGGATAACGATGTGGCAGATGCATCAGCAAGTGCTCAGTTGCATCAGGTCACGGAGCAATTTCACGCGGCATTTTTGCATTTGACTAGCTCACGTACGGACGTAGGGGTAAGGCTAAATAGTCTTGATATCCAGCAGTCGCAACATGAAGATTTTAAGATTTCGATTGCCCGTTCAAAAAGTAATTTTGAGGATCTCGATTACTCAAAAGCGGTTATTGATTTTGAAGAAAACTCTAGAGCCTTACAGGCCTCGCAGCTTGCTTTTGGTAAAACCAAGGATCTGACGCTATTTAACTATCTTTGATGAGTATGTCGCTTCGGTTGCCGCATGAGCATTGCCGTGTGTGCAGAGGGACATGCTCAGGTGGACAATCTTAAACCACATTGACCAGTTAAGAACAAGCAGAGTTTGAATTTAACCAATGAACTGCTGCTAATTTACTGATTTATAGTTAAATGCAGGGTTTGGCATAAAAAATGCTAACCATGAATAACAAGTACCCGAATTAGGGTCAAATAGATAACTAAGCACTTGAGATACTCCACCTGATACGGGGTATTAGGTGGGCGTGATAACAATATTGGTTAGCCAAGATTGTTATTAAGTGGACCTACTTGAAGCTTGCGAACTCAATTAGGAGAGCATAATGGCAGTAACAGTAAGTACCAACGTTTCGGCGATGACAGCACAGCGTTATTTGAACAAATCCAGTGACGCACTCAATACCTCTATGGAACGCTTGTCGTCTGGTCACAAGATCAATAGTGCACGAGATGACGCTGCTGGTCTGCAAATTTCCAACCGACTCACCGCGCAGTCACGCGGTCTTGATGTGGCAATGCGTAACGCGAACGATGGTATTTCTATTGCGCAGACAGCTGAAGGTGCGATGAATGAGTCGACCAGTATCTTGCAGCGTATGCGTGACCTTGCTATTCAATCGGCAAATGGGACCAACTCTCTTGCTGAGCGAGTCGCGATTAATGAAGAATCTAACGCACTTCAAGCGGAACTGAATCGAATCGCAGAAACCACGTCATTCGGTGGTCGTCGCTTACTTAACGGCAGTTTTGGCGAAGCTTCGTTTCAGATAGGTGCTAACTCCGGTGAAGCTTTGATTATGGGCTTGACTAGTATTCGTGCCGATGACTTCCGTATGGGGGGGACAACGTACACGGCAAATAACGGCAAAGATGCCGATTGGCGCGTTGGTACAACGAATGACAAGCTCGACATCAGCTTTACGACCAAATCAGGTGACGCGGTTACCATTAATATTGTCGCGAAACAGGGCGACGATATTGAACAGCTAGCCACCTATATTAATGGTCAATCAGATAAAATTAGTGCCTCAGTTGGCGACGATGGAGAGTTACAATTATTCGTTGCCGAACCCGATATCGACTTGAATCAAACCGTGACTATTGCCGGTTCGTTAGCGACAGATCTAGACTTACAGACGGCATCTGCCGCTCAATCGACGGTACAAGACATCGATATGACCACAGTCGCGGGGTCGCAAAATGCGATCTCAATTATTGACTCTGCGCTGAAATATGTGGACTCACAGCGTGCGGATTTAGGTGCCAAGCAGAACCGTCTAAGCCATAGCATCAACAACTTAGCAAATGTTCAAGAGAATGTTGATGCATCGAATAGTCGAATTAAAGATACCGATTTTGCTAAAGAAACCACAGAAATGACCAAAAACCAGATTCTTCAACAAGCGGGAACGTCAATTTTGGCCCAAGCGAAACAGTTGCCAAACTCAGCCATGTCTCTACTACAATAGAGATAGTGACCGAGCTCTGAGTGGGAGGAATGCAAGCCAGACGTGGCAATATATTTCCTCTTGCTTGGCAAACATACTTTGTGATGTGTTGAGACTCTCTCTCAACCTGTCTCAATACGGGAGCAAAGTATGTTGGCTTGCTAGAGTGTGTTTATTTCTCTCTGATCTCCGCACGCACTGGCATCCACCCAGCCCAGTTCTCTCAAAGGAAAAGGGGCTTTTTCTTTTCTAAACAACCATCATCTTTCCTTGTGGTCACATTTGGCAAAATCTGAATGTTTCGGCGGTCGCTTGCTAAACTTTAATCTTTTCTTTTCAATATGTTTTCGATTGCTCAAATTATGGGCGATATGAGTTTTTCTTTTGTTTTTTCGGTTTTTTTTCTAAAGGTTTCTGCGCTTAAGTCGTTAAAAGGTTAACTTTGAGAGAACTACTTGGTTTTCCGAGACGTCGGAACCGCTACATCGGAAAATCAATTGGAGAAACAACATGGCAGTGAATGTAAATACTAACGTAT
>ASHK01000942.1 GCA_000695745.1 Vibrio madracius
CTTGGCACTCTCGACCAAACGTATGCAACAAAAGCTTGGTTCTGCATCCATATACATCGATGCATTATGTGGACTGTTATTTTCAGGGCTTGGCTTGATGATTTTGCTGCAAGTGTTGTCCTCATTTTAGAGCTCATTACTCCATTCGACACTGTTCGTGTAAGAGATCTCTCACAAAGCAGTAGGTCATTATCGCTTTATACCCCAAGACTTAGACCAGAGCCCAACATAAGACACTGATTTTTAATGGTTTGTATTTTTTCTCATTGCTGAGAATTAGGATTTTTTCCTTTCAGTGCAATTGTTCTAAAGCGAGTATCGTTTAATATTAACCATGTCGGAAGGATGCTGACATGGAACAGGAAACGCTCAGGGATTTGGGCATCTTCAGGAAGAAGATACGGTTGTTCAGGATGAATAATCGGCACGGAAAGCAAATTGGACATTGAATGGACGCAATAGTAACTAGGATGGTTACTACTAAGGAAAGACAATGGACACCTCTGGAAGAGGCAAGGACTTAACATCAGGAAGATGTCAGGGACACCGCTCAGGGATCAAGTGAAGTGCGCTAACGAGGATTGTTAGCAGGTCAGGATAAGGCCAATGGACACCGCTAGGAAGGCGACGAAAGGAATACGCTGAAGGAATACAGCACACTATCAAGGATTAGATGCATGGAGCACCTATAGTAGCCGGATTGCTGCGAGTAAGACCATAACCCCGAGGCGTAAGCCTCGGGGTTTTTCTTTATCTGTATTGCAGATTAAGTTGAACTCTCAAAACACGTATAAAAAAAGCAGCCTGAGCTGCTTTTTTGGTATTTAGATCATCGGTAACCTAAAGCTGTTCAAGCTTCGCATATTGCGTCACTAACCACTTGATCCCTTCTCCATTAAAGGCAACTTGCACCCGACTTTGTGGCCCGCTTCCTTCGAAATTAATAATCGTTCCCTCACCAAACTTCGGGTGTTTAACACGAGAGCCTAGACTAAACCCAGTCTCATTGAAGTTGTTTTTAACTTCAGCTTGGCTAAAGCGTCCGGTGCTAGTCGGTCTGCTCACTTGTGCCTTCATACGTACTTCTTGTAGACACGTTTCTGGCAATTCACGAATAAAACGAGAAGGCTTGTGATATTTATCCTGCCATACAAACGACG
>ASHK01000943.1 GCA_000695745.1 Vibrio madracius
TTTAGGTAAAGCTGGCACTAGCGTGACTAAAGTCAGTCGTCGAGACATTCCTTTTATGGTGGCTGGCGAAAAAGATGGTGCGACGACAGTGGCGGCGACGATGATTCTGGCAGAAATGGCAGGGATCCGCGTATTTGCTACGGGTGGTATTGGTGGGGTTCACCGCGGTGCTCAGCAAACATTTGATATCTCAGCAGATCTTCAAGAACTTGCGAATACGAATGTTGCCGTCGTGTGCGCTGGTGCGAAATCAATTCTGGACCTAGCGCTTACTCGTGAATACTTGGAAACTCAAGGTGTACCAGTTATTGGTTATCAAACCGATAGCCTACCAGCTTTCTACACCCGTGAAAGTGAGCATGGCATTGACTACCGACTGGACAGCGCACAAGAAATTGCCATCGCACTAAAAGCCAAGTGGGAGATGCAACTTGCTGGTGGTGCGGTGATAGCTAACCCAATCCCTGTTGAATATGCGATGCCAGTCGAAGCGATTAACTCAGCGATTGAGCAAGCGTTGGCGGAAGCCGATGAACAAGGTATTGCCGGTAAAGAATCGACGCCGTTCTTATTGGCTCGCGTCTGTGAACTGACGGGTGGAAACAGCTTAGATTCCAATATTCAGTTAGTATTGAACAATGCTCGCCTAGGAGCAGCAATCGCTAAATCTTACTGTGAAGCGTAATAGTCGCTAATCTACGCTCTTTTTTTAAAGCCCCGCTCTAGTTAGGCTCATTTCCTAGAGTGGGCTTTTTTACGACTGTAGATAATTGGCTTCTCATTTAACGACAGTCTACATTGCAAATTTAGTTATTGGCATATGCTAAAAATGAGAGTAATTTATCCATTAATATTTTGATGGAGACACTCTTATGATCGTTGCTATCCCTTTCAATAATGACTCGATCTCATCCCACTTTGCTAAAGCGCCGCAAATTATGTTGATTGATACCTTATTAAACACTCAACAGATGTTAGTGCTACCAAAATCTACTGATGGTGGTTGTGGAAATAAGAAACACTGGTTAAATGTCATTAAACAGTATGAGGTTGATACAGTTGTAGTAAGAAACATTGGTAAGAAGATGCTTGGTGCATTGTTTAGTTCAGGTGTACATGTTAGGTCAGCGCCAGTGAGAGCGCACATTAACGATATCGACTTCGACGTTCTAGAGCGGGTTGAGTCACTTGATTATGGAAAAGAGAATAGACCAAAACATAAGACATGTTGCTCTGGGCACGAACCAAAACGAAATAAACTCGCGCCCACTACGGTCTATGCTAATAAGATGAATTTTTAAAGTTATTAAGTGACGGGGTAACATTATGGAAGTGCTATTCGCTATTCTTGCATTCTTAACCGCAATTGCACTCATGGCTATAGGGGTGATGTTCAAAAGAAAGGCGATTCAAGGCAGTTGCGGCGGACTTGCTAGCGCTGGTATTGAAGGCGCGTGCGACTGCAAAGACAAATGTGAATCAACAGAGCGAACTTTTGTATCAAATACAAGAACCGAGTAAACACTAATCTTTGTGTGGCTCTTTTTCGATAATCAACGCTTTGCCGTCAATTAGACATGTCGCTACCTTTGAGCGGCAGACTTTACGATATTGGCAAAAGTCTGCCTAGAGACCTGCATTTCTTTCGCTGCGTCAATTTGGTTCATTCCGTTCAGATCTGCTAGCCTTAAGGCCTCTAATTCATCGGGCAATAGCGACACATTGTCGAGATCCGTGAAGGGAATGCCATTTGGTTTAAAACATTCGAACGGCGCTCTTGCACAGACGCGGCGCTGTTTTTTCGGTCTAGCCACAGTGGTTACATCCTACTTAGTCGTTGTAGTGGGGATTTTAATACCACGGGCATCATATACAACATCATTAACCGCATCACATGATTTATCGCAACGAAAGCCGGCTCTAATCCCAATAATAGGGCGACAGCGGTCATGGCTTCGACACTTCCCGGTACCCAAGCCAGTAATAGTACCTCCCAATCGGTTCCTGTCATGTAGCTAAAGAGTAAAGCGTAGATGATGGTGACGGACACGCCTAAGGTGGTAACAATGAAACCCGCTCGAGAATACTCAACGGCTTCCTTTAGCGAAGTGGGTGCTAAACGGGTACCAATCAGCACACCAAGAATTGCCGTTGCGAACATAATGAATAACTCGGGAACCACTAAGTGGAGGGCGGAAAATTGGGCGTTGAAAATGGCTGCGACTACCAAACTGGTTAATAAATAAGGCGCTGGAATACCTATTTTACCCACCACTTTTCCGAGCAATAAACTCAACGCGGCCAGCAATGCGAGATAGGGAAGTTGTGCAAAGAAACGGTCTGGCTAAGTTGTGA
>ASHK01000944.1 GCA_000695745.1 Vibrio madracius
CATGTACTGCAGTGAAAATAAGTTGTAATCGCGAGGCGTCAGTACGCCACCCCATGTATCAAATACCATGACCGATTGCGCACCCGCTTTAATTTGCGCGTTAAGGTACTCAATGACACTGTCGGCTAACTTATCTAATAGTGCGTGCAGAATTTGTGGCTCTGCGTACATCATCTTTTTGATCTTAGTAAAGGCTTTAGAACTGCCTCCCTCAACCATGTATGTGGCGAGTGTCCAAGGACTGCCAGAGAAGCCGATAAGAGGTACTTCACCTTTAAGATCTTTGCGAATTTGACGTACTGCATTCATAACATATTGCAGCTCACCTTCTGGATCAGGTAAGCCAATTTTGTCAACGTCCGCTTTGCAAGTAATAGGACGTTCAAATTTAGGACCTTCACCCGCTTCAAAGTGTAAACCTAGGCCCATTGCATCTGGAATCGTCAGGATGTCAGAAAACAGAATGGCAGCGTCGAGTGGGAAACGACGAAGCGGCTGTAGCGTCACTTCAGATGCTAACTCGGCGTTCTTACACAAAGACATAAAGTCACCAGCACAGCACGTGTTTCGCGATACTCTGGTAGGTAACGCCCCGCTTGGCGCATCATCCAGACTGGTGTGTAATCTACAGGTTGCTTTAACAACGCTCGAAGATAGCGATCGTTCTTTAATTCCGTCATTCTTTTTTCTCCAATTCGAAAGGCGTTAGTTTAACGCTAATTGGCAACCGTGTGCAGCCATAGATAACAATTCTTTTACCAAAATTTGAGGGCAAACCCGTCTTCTGTTTTAACGCTCAAAAAAGAGTCACTTTGCAAGCCAGATCATATTATTAATGACCAATCTTAAGGCGAATTTGCAACCCACCAATAGGAATGTTAAAAGTTTGTTTGCTAGCGAAAATTACAATAATACAACTGAGTATCGCACTCAGCATCTCATAACGACATCTTACTTACCCCCTCCGCTTGCGGAGGGTTTTTTTGGTTCATCGCGCTTTCCGGGGAAAGCCGCTTTWWTCTYYAAGAAGAAGTAGTCTGTATCTCGATATCCATACCCCATTCGCTTGATTAACTTTATTTTGTTGTTTA
>ASHK01000945.1 GCA_000695745.1 Vibrio madracius
AAAGGTATTGCTTTTACATCCAAATTCAGTTGAGTTTGTTCGATACAACCAACAATTCACGCCCGCCAGTAGTGTGTTAGCTAATGACGCTTTGGGTATATTCCGTGAAGCGGGTTTTGACCTGAAGTGGGATTTATGGCGTTCGCCAGCGTTTATACCCGAGTCACGGATATTGTCCAACATCAGCAATTGGCAAACCAGCACTCGCAGTCGGCATCAACCGTTGAACAGTTATCAATAGATACCAACCGCTTGCCTAATCTAGCTTGGTTAATGCAACAGGCTAAGCCTGTGGATTACGAAGCCTACTTTGAGGATGGAATAAGAATTACCATCGAGGGTTTAAAAGTCGTGTATTCAAGACGTAATAGTGAGGTTTAAATGTCGATTTTTATAGACAATGCCATTAGTGGCTGGATGCGTAAGGCAGAGCAAACAGGGGAGTTAAAGGACAATCCTTATAGAGGAAAAACAATCGACTTGGAAGATTATTTTAAAACACCTGCAGAACATCGAATGGGCATGAAAATACTTAAAGATGCCAATTGTCTTCCCCCTGCGATTCAATTGATGAAAGAGATTGAGGTTAAGAAGGAGCAGCATAAACAAGCGATAGACGAGCAAATAAGAGAAGGTTTAAGAAAAGAAATAATTGCGTTAGAGCTCAAAAGGAATCTGCTGATAGAAAGCCAATAGGTAAGGGTTCTTGCTGAGCATAACTATTAATAATTGGCGTATTCTCACCCAAGGATCTTATTACGACCTGTCGTTAGGATACTGATGGCGAGAAAATCGATGCGGAAGCAAAAAATAAAGTTCCAATTTCCTGTATCGACGGCACTGACTTCACGATGGCACAATATTGACGTGGTTCACAAAAAAGCTCAGAATCGCCGCTTAAATCGCAATGTGAACTTCCGTCTTATCACTAATGAAGGGCAAAACCATGACTAACTCAGCAACCATCGCATTGGAAAAACCGGTCGAAATTATCGACTCGAAATCTAAAGTGTTTATGCGCGAAGCACTTTCTCTAGCAACAATGGCTGCGTCAATCGCAGTACCCTTACTCTTTATCGCTCTTGTTTGGATTTAACATTTTCTATTCTGCACACATGGACGTGCAACATTTCTAATTAGCCTCATTACCACTCTAAAAGCGACGTCGATTAAACCGGCTGTGCAAACGGTCTTTCTCAATCATATTTTGAGTCAATTTTCGGTCAATTCTCCCTAATTCTGATTAAGATCAGTGTTATAGCTATTAGTAGCTTAGCTGATCACGTGTTGTGAATAAGATCACTCCTCGAACTAGCATTAGTCAGTAAAATGATCGGTCTGCACGATGTAGTAAGTACGCTCGTCAAATACTATCCGTTTCGCTAGGAAGCGAACAAGTCTGGTTTATCAATGCTGTCCATAGAAGATAACAAAAAGAAGTGGGATTTTTTCCAGAAGCATCATTGGGTTTCTCCTGAATTCATGTTGTCACCTATTCTGGAGTCGTGGGAACGTTGCTCGAAACAATCTAGTCCTTATAACTGGTCGAAACCTCATATTGCTTCAGGCTACACTTTAAAGTCACTCATCAAGCGCAATGAGCGAGTGATTACCTGCGCAACGACTGTCATTGAAGATACTTACGACTTGCTGCGTGACGAAGCTGTTATTCTGTTTGTGACCGATGATAGCGGCTGTGTCCTATTTACGGTTGGACACGACGATTTACTGCGTGAAGTGAATGAACTGGGTTTGAAGAAAGGCTGTTTCTTCTCAGAGGGGAAAGTAGGAACCAACGCTATTAGCCTGACCTTAAATACACACATGCCAACAGAAGTGTTCGCAGCTGAGCATTTCAACCGTCATTTGCACCCTTATGCGACAACAGCCGCGCCGATTTTTGATACATTTGGCCGCTTAAGAGGCACCATTTCTCTACTTAAGCGAGCCAAAGAGTACAGCAAAGAAAACCATGTCATTATCTCATCTTGTGCGAAAGAAATAGCCTTGCAAATACATGTCCAAAACGAGCAGGAGAATATGAATCGTCTTTTGAACGCACATAATGCAACGCTAGAGTGTATGGATGATGGCTTGTTAGCATGGAATGATGAAAACCGTATCACCATGGCAAATCAACAAGCAGAACGTTTACTGAAGTTCAAAACGTTGGACGTGATAGAAAAAGACATTTTCTCTATTGTTCGTTTTGCGCCCTCTATTGTGACAAGTATTGAAGAAAATAAGACGATTCGTCGTAAACAAACGACCGTGGAGATTGGTGGCGAATTTATTGAATCGATCATCACTCTCAGACCGCTAGTCGATGGGTCTAAATTGCTGTTCATTCACCCAATCGACAAAAATTCGTGAGCTAGCGCAGCAGCAAATTGGTGGGAGCGCAAAATACACCTTTGCTAATCTTAATGCACAATCAAAAGGCATGAAGCATGTCATCACGGTTGCTAAACGCGCGATCAAATCTAAATCCCCCATCTTGATTACTGGTGAAGAAGGCGTTGGAAAAGCTGACTTGGCGATGGCGATACACAATGAAAGTGACTTTAAAGAAGGCCCGTTTATTAGTATCAATTGCCGCTCTCTGTCGTCAGAAACCATGATTCGTGAAATGCTTGGTTATGATGATGAAGAAGGGCATGGTTTGCCCTCTAAGTTCGAGTTGGCGCACAACGGCACACTGTATTTGGAGAAAATAGAGTATCTGAGTCCAGAGTTGCAAACGGTTATCTTAAAGCTGCTGAAAACTGGCTTAGTCAGCCGAAGTGACAGTCAGAGATTGATTCCGGTGGCATTTCAACTGATTACCAGTACTACCTCTGATATCAGTGAGTATGTGGCCCAGCGGTCCTTTGGTCGTCAACTGTATTACGAAATTTCTTCTAATGAGCTTAATATTCCTCCGCTAAGAAAGCGTAAGGAAGACATCGAACAGTTGGTGATGATSATGATCATTACCAACTATGAAAAACGTCACAATGTGGCGGTGTCTATTGAACGTACAGTAATGGAAGCGTTAGTGCAGTTTAGTTGGCAAGGAAATAATTCGGAGCTAAAAAGTCGTATGGAGCGGATTCTACTCAATCGCAGTTCAAATATGATTGCTTTGGACGATATTCCTGAAGAGATTAAACACAACTCTAACGATGCTATGGGCAAAAGTGGCAAACAAATTCTGACACTTGAGGAAGTAGAAAAGAAAGCCATTATTCAAGCTTGGAATCTGTTTGACGGTAAGATGCAAGACATGGCGAAGGCACTGAACATAGGCAGAACGACGCTATGGCGTAAGATCCAAAAGTATGGGTTGGATGAACAGACCTTAAGTTGATGTGTAGTCACTCATATTCGGTCTTCCACCGCGTGTAGATGGCTAAAACTAYTCGACTAAGTCACGTAAATCAGCTTCGCGACGCGCTGAATGAGATCSCCTTTTTCAAGGGGATGACGCAAATTTGGTAGGTGGTTTGAAACGCGAAAAGGAGCAGATCAGAGCCAGCCACAACAACGAGCTCAGAGAGGGACAGAAACGCTCATACTCCTTCATTTTTGCTACACTCAATTTTAGTCGTCATTCTCACGAAAGTGAGAATCTCCCGCCGCGTGTAGGTGACTAAAACTATTCGACTAAGTCACGTAAATCAGCTTCGCGACGCGCTGAATGAGATCC
>ASHK01000946.1 GCA_000695745.1 Vibrio madracius
ATTTAGTGGTGGTGAAGCATCCGAACGGCATGTATTTTGAGAGCTTTGGCGAGATGTCACGCCCGAACGATCATTCGGTAGAGACAAGACAAGCCCTGATCGATGGCATCGAAGAAGGTATCTACGACTTGTTTTAACGATCCGCTTTGATAAACGAGAAAAGCCGAAGCAAAATGCTTCGGCTTTTTCGTTTCTCGATTGGGGTAAATCGATTAAACGATGCGCAGACCGCCTTGAGCGATTGCGAAACGACGTGCGCGAGTGAACGAGTACGCGTTTGTAATACCTTCACCAGTAGGACCTGCGATTGTGAACGTTGAAGTACCTTCAGCGTTGTAACCTACACCAGATAGTGTTGGACCGTTGTGTGCGAAGATAGTTGTGTTGATAGCACGACCGAACTTAGTGACATTCTCAATGTTGCCAGAGTAGATACATGCAGAGTGCTTGTTACCACGCTCAGCTGCAACAGCGCGCTCGATAGCTTCGTCGATGTTCGCACAACGAACAACTGGAAGTACTGGCATCATTTGCTCAACGTGTACTAGTGGGTGATCGTTCTCAACAACCATAACTGCTAGACGAGTCTCAGACTCAACGCCGATAGACTTAAGGATCTCACCAGCGTCTTGACCAACGTGTTGCTTAACTGGATGCCATACGCGAGCAATTTCTTGCGCGGTACATGGCTTAGCACCATCGATTTCATCCATAGTTAGGATTTGTGCAGTTAGCTTCTCAGCCTCTTCTGCAGAAAGCACGTAAGCACCCGTTGCTTCTAGCTTAGCTAGGAACTCGTCCGCTACTGAATCTTCAACGAAGACTTCTTTCTCACCGATACATAGTAGGTTGTTATCGAAAGATGCACCGCCGTAAACGCCTGCCGCAGCTAGGTCTAGGTTAGCAGAAGCGTCAACGATTACAGGTGGGTTACCAGCACCAGCGCCTACACCTTTCTTACCAGATTGCAGGATTGCTTTAACTAAACCTGGGCCACCAGTACCTACTAGCATGTTTACTAGTGGAGACTTAGCGATTTCGTTAAGCGTTTCTAGCGTAGGCTCTTTAACCATAGTCACTAGGTTAGCTGGGCCGCCTGCTGCAACGATAGTCTTGTTGATCATGTCGATCATTACCGCAGAAACCACTTTTGACGATGGGTGAACGTTGAACGTTACCGCGTTACCAGACGCTAGCATAGAGATAGCGTTGTTAACGATAGTTTCAGTTGGGTTAGTTACAGGAGTAACCGCACCGATAACACCGTATGGTGCACGCTCTTCTAGAGAGATACCGTTGTCACCAGACCATACTTTCGTTTCTAGAACTTCAGTGCCCGGCGTCTTAGCCGCAGTTAGCTGGTGCTTAGCGACCTTGTCTTCAACACGACCTAGTTTCGTTTCTTCACGAACCATTTTCGCGAAGTCTTCAGCTTTAGCCAGAACCGCACCACGGATAGCAGTAAGGATAGCTTCACGGCCTTCTTTGGTAGAGTTAGCGTAGAATTCAACTTGAGCTTTGTGAGTTGCTTCGATTGCTGCTTCAACAGTTTCGAATACACCTTGTGCGTTATTGATATCGAATGACATTTTAATTACCTTCTGTAAAGTATTCAGTGGCGAGCCACTTCTACAGAGCAGGTTGATGACCTGCCCTAATCTTTAATTCATTAAGCGTATGTTTTCGCCGCTTCTTCGCCGTTAGCCACACGCAGTGTGCCTAGTACTAGTGCTTCTAGTTCAACTTCACCTGGAAACTTAGTTACCGGAGCAATAAACTCAACGCGCTTAGTAATTTCAGCTGTGATGTATTTGCTGTAGGCGATACCACCTGTTAGCAGGATTCCATCAACTTTCTCACCACCGAATACCGCGCCCATTGCCGCGATTTGCTTAGACACTTGGTAAGCCATTGCATCGGTGACGAGTTTGAACTCAGCGTCGCCTGCTTCCGCTTTCTCTTCGATTTCACGCATATCAATGCTACCTGTGTAGCTAAAGGCACCGCCTTTACCTTGGATGAATGCTTTCATCTCAGCATGCGTGTACTCTCCGCTGAAGCAGATGTCGATTAGCTCACGAGTTGGTAGGTCACCAGAGCGCTCAGGAGTGAACGGGCCTTCAGAAACCGCGTCGTTTACGTCAACAGTACGACCGCCCATGTGAGCACCAACAGTGATACCGCCACCCATGTGACACACGATAACGTTCACGTCTTGGTATTTCTTACCTTGCTGTTCAGCAAACTGACGAGCGATCGCTTTCTGGTTAAGCGCATGGAAACGACCTTTGCGTTTAATGGCTTTGTGACCAGAGAAAGCCGCTAGCTCAGATAACTCATAAGTCACTGGTGCGTCAGTGAAGAACGCTTCAATACCGTTCTCGTCTGCAATCTCTTTACCGATGATGCCTGCGAGGCTTGCTGGGTGTTGAATTTGTGCTTCAAGAAGGTCCGCAATGACTGCGTCGTCAACTTTGTAAGTACCACCAGCGATTGGCTTAAGAACACCGCCACGACATGCAATAGCACCGAGTTCAGACGCTTTAACACCAGCTTCTTCTAGTGCCGCTAGGATCGCTTCTTTACGGAATGCTTTCTGGTGAGCAACAACCGCGCCAAACGGTGCCAACTCTTCAGCACTGTGACGTAGTGTTTTCTCGAACAGCTCAGTAGTGCCTTCAAAAACACCGATTTTTGTAGAAGTAGAGCCAGGGTTGATAGCTAGAATTTTCATCACTTATAAACCTAATTTAGTTATTGCTATTTATGATTAAGCAGACGCTTCTGCGGCAGTTTTCTGTTGGCTCATTGCAGCAACAGAACAGGCAAGCGCGATAGAGACGGTCTTCTCTGCTTCGCCGTCAGCACGAGACACAAGAACAACAGGAATACGAGCACCAAGTAGAACACCCGCCATGCTAAAGCCAGCCATGTACTGAAGTGCTTTCGCAAACACGTTGCCTACTTCGATGTTTGGAACCATTAGAATATCGGCGTTGCCGCTACTGGAGACTCATAACCTTTTAGGTTTGCAGCGTACTGAGATACCGCGATATCTAGAGAGATAGGACCAGAAACGATACAACCTTCGATTTCACCGTTTTGGTTCATTTTTTGAAGCGCTGCCGCGTCCATCGTCGCTGGCATCTTGTCGTATGGCTTCTCTTTCGCACATAGATTAGCGACTTTAGGCTCTTCGATACCTACAGAGTGCGCTAGGCTTACAGCGTTTTTGATAATGCCCGCTTTTTGCTCAAGCGTAGGCATGATGTTCATCGCTGCGTCAGTAAATACGTGGAAGCTGTCGCCACCTTCTTTGAATAGAACGCCAGCATGGCTAAGTACATTACCAGTACGAAGGCCATGTTCTTTCTTTAGGACTTCTTTAAGTAGAACAGAAGTGTCAATAAGACCCTTCATTAGTAGGTCGCCTTTACCTTCTGCAATAGCTGAAACTGATGCGGTTGCAATTGCTTCAAGACCGTCGGCTTCGATGATCTCAAAGTTGGCTAGGTCAACATTTGCTTTCGCCGCTGCTTCGTTAATTAACACGCGCTCACCGACAAGAATGACGTCTGCCATGCCTTCTTGGAATGCATTGTTTGCTGCATCAAGCGTTGCATCATCGTGCGCTGCCGCAACAACCATACGTTGCTTCTTGCCGAACTTTTTAGCTTGCTGAATAAAGAAATCTTTATTGTACATAGGGGCGATACCTTTTAATTAAGAAGAAGGAAACAACCTTCTTTTTATCTTCGATAAATATTCGTAAAGGGAATAATCAATTATTGTGGAGCAATAAATTGAGACTATTTTTAACCCTTTCAAAGGATGGAATTAATCTATCTCAGGTATCGTCGAAATAAACTTCACTCAGAGTCAGGTTTTTTGACGTTTTACGGTAACAATGATTTGACGATGAATAATTGAAGCAATGAAGTATCAATCCGGGCTATAACTGGCGATCTTCATCACAAAAACACCTTATATTTTCGCGTAGGAAAATAGACGTTTTACTGTCCTAGCCTTAGGTAACACTACAAGTAACCGAGTAATTTACTTTATAGCCAATAGGTAACAATGACTGGTTATTGTCTTTATTAGCGGAATTTATGGATTGTCACGCTCTAATAACCTCTTCAACACCAAAGTGATAAAGCCACATTCATTCACCAGAGGAATGATTTTGCTTCCTGATGCAAGTTGTTATTTTGCGCTAGCGTAAGTTTTTTGACGCTGAGTGATGTGCTTGGGGACAACGTCCAAGAATATACTCAACAGCAACAAATCAATACCGCATTCGAGCCTTTGTAGAGTCCAAAACTCAGTCAATAAATCGAATGTAACTTCATGATAATCATTGACTAAATAGTAAGGGTCGAAGATGACAATCCAAAACCGCTTAGAGCAAAGTGTAAATAACCTTAGCGTCGTTCTTGAAGAACAAAAACAACTA
>ASHK01000947.1 GCA_000695745.1 Vibrio madracius
TTGATAATAATGCGTTGTATTCGGGTTTTGGCGACAGCTCTTTTAACCAATTTCACAATATTACTTTGACCAATAACATCGATAACTTGGCATCGCTTAATTCGATGCGCGCAGACGGCAGTACCGCTGCTTTTCAAGGGATTTTGAGAGGAGCACAAGTATTAGCAGATGGTAATCCCAATAGTAGCGATACTGATGAGCAGCAAGCTTACAATCAAAAAGTTAAGATGATGTTGATCTTAAGTGATGGTCAAGAAAGTCCCAATAATCACATCTTAAAAGGGCTTGTAGATGCTGGTATGTGCAACAAAGCGAGACAGCAGATCCCTGGCTTATACATAGGTGTTATAGGCATAAACTTTCAAGCATCTCAGCAAAGTGGGTTTCAAGACTGCGTTGTTGACCCAAGCGAAGACATTATTGATGTCTCAAACTTAGATGAATTAATTAAGAAGATTGAAGAACTCATCCGCAAAGGTTCTAAGACAAGCGGAATAACTAAGTTGTACTAGAGGAAAATATGAAGAAGTTAGTGATGAGTGCACTAGTCATGTCGACATTGCCATATAGCCTGTCGAGCCAAGCAGAAGAGGGGCTTAACGTGTATTGCGACAATAGCGTTAATGAGTACCAGCATAGTGTCACTGTCGACAAGGTTATTGGCATTGCTCAGCACCGACAAGGCTATTTACAAATCGAACACAAATCAAACAGTGAAGATTTGAAAAATGCGCTAGCCAGAGATTCAACCTTGGTCAAAACGCCTCGGAATGTATGACATGGATTGGTAGCAAAAATAATAATATCAACACAGAGAACTTGCTTGCGCGGCTTCATTTTGGTTTCGACCAGTCAACACTGAGCCCAATGGGTAATCGAGCACTCAATGACCTTGCGAAAAATCTGGGAGATAAACAAAACAACATTGTGGTCGAAGGACATACCGATAGCACAGGGCTCGCTGGGTACAACCAAGCACTTGGATTGCAAAGAGCACTATCCACATCTAACGGTTTGATTGCAAAAGGGGTGAACCAGAACCATATTGTGGTGCGATCTTATGGAGAAACCAAACCGATTGCGAGTAACTCAACGGCGGAAGGACGAGCTCAAAACAAGACGCTCTGAAATATGGCTTTCTCCCAATAAGTCTGAAAAGCTAGAGAGTAACTAGTCTAACAACAAAGTTATCTTGATATTCTCTCCCTTAGATAAAAGTATGTACTAAAAGCGGAGCTCGCACTACGCGTCGAAGAGGTAATTTTCAATCACATTTTCAGTAATCTACACGTTTTAGAAGATCTTCTTTTTCACGAAGATGACGGCCTAATTGAGGTTGTAAGGTGAACATGCTCTGGTAGATGGGGATGCATAGAAGTCTTCACAACTAGTACTTCGGAATTAAGAGGTGGCTCTTTTCGGGTTTTAAACGACCCTAAGAATCGCTGTCATCACCTTGAAAAAGGGGATCTCATTCAGCGTGTCGAAAAGCTGATTTACGTGACTTAATCGAATATTTTCAGTCGCCTACACGCGGTGGGAGATTCTCACTTTCGTGAGAATGACGACTAAAATAGGGTGTGGCAAAATGGAAGGGATGTAGAGGATTACTGTCCATCTCCGAGCTCGCTGTCGTGGCGGGCTGTGATCTGCCTCTTTTTGTATTTCAAACCTTTCTCAAAATTGCGGTCATCCCCTTGAAAAAGGGGATCTCATTCAGCGCGTCGCAAAGCTGATTTACGTGACTTAGTCGAATATTTTCAGTCGCCTACACGCGGTGGGAGATTCTCACTTTCGTGAGAATGATGACTAAAATAGGGTGTGGTAAAAATGAAGGGGTGTAGAGGATTACGGTCCATCTCTGAGCTCGCTGTTGTGTGCCCCCCTTTTTGTATTTCAAACGTTTCCCAAAATCGCTGTCATCCCCTTGAAAAAGGGGATCTCATTAAGTGCGTCGCAAAGCTGATTTACATGATTTAGTCGAATATTTTCAGTCACCTACACGAGGTGGGAGATTCTCACTTTTGTGAGAATGACGACTAAAATAGGGTATGGCAAAATAGAAGGGGTGTAGAGCATTACGGTCCATCTCTGAGTTCGCTGTTGTGGCGTGCTGTGATCTGCCGCTTTTTGTATTTCAAACTTTCCCAAAATTGCTGTCATCCCCTTGAAAAAGGGGATCCCATTCAGCGCGTCGCAAAGCTGATCTACGTGACTTAGTTGAATATTTTCAGTCACCTACACGCGGTGGGAGATTCTCACTTTCGTGAGAATGACGACTAAAATAGGGTGTGGCAAAAATGAAGGGGTGTAGGGCTTTGTCGCGTCAGAACCACTTCAACTTGTTGTGTAGCTGGGTTACGCTGCCAACGACAATCAAAGCAGGACTTTCAGCGTCAGCTGCCATTGCCGGTAGTGTGTTCAGTGGGCCTTGGAAGACACGCTGTTCTTTGCGGGTACCATTTTCGATAATGCACACGGTGTATTTT
>ASHK01000948.1 GCA_000695745.1 Vibrio madracius
ATGGGACTGGATTTTGATAGGCATCCAACACGTAGACTTTCATGTTGTTGATAGGCTTACCAATGTTGGTGTTACTGTCGGCTTGTTGATAGTGATGCATGGTGGCATAAACGGTACTTTCTGTTGGCCCGTATGCATTAATAAGCCTTCGCCCTTGTCCCCAAAAATTCATGTGTTTGGGGAGACAAATATCACCACCAACCAGCAGGGTTTGCAGATGCGGTAACTCGATGTGGTCTATCACATTGACTAACGCTGGTGGTAGCAGTGCAATATTAACTTGATGTTGTTCTAGGTAGTGGGTAATGAGTTTACTGTCTTTACGCACAGCATCGGACACTAGGAATAATTGTGCGCCGTAACAAAGTGCACTAAATGTAGACCACACAGAGGCGTCAAAAACAATTGAAGCGTATTGTAAAACGCGGCTGTCGGCGTGAATCCCAATAGTCTGACTTTGGTTGTTAATAAAATTAATCAATGCTCGATGACTTAATAGTGCGCCTTTCGGCTGCCCGAAGTTCCCGAGGTATAGATGACGTAAGCAATATCCTCTGAGGTTGTGCTGGTTGGGAGGTTGGCTGTGTCCTCTTGGTTGTAAAATGGCGACGTCAAATCCACGAAAATCGCTTTATCACTGAGATAGCTGTGAGTTGCTGTGCTTTCATCGCTACAATCATGAACAAGATGCTCCAACGTCAGAACCAATTCGGCTTGAGTATCGTCAAGAATGTAGTTTATGCGTGCTTCAGGGTAGCTTGGATCGATTGGCACATAGGCGCCTCCGGCCTTAAGAACGGCTAGGATCCCGACGATCATCTCCAAACTTCTATCCATACAAATTGCAATCAAGCTTCCCGATGAAAGAGGAGACTGAGTTTTGTTGAAATATTGTTTTTGGATCACTCTCGCTAATTGATTAGCTTTGCTGTTAAGCTCCTGATAGGTCAGCGTTTCGCCATCGTAATATAAGGCGATATTATTGGGGTTTATTCGACATTGCTGTTCAAACAAATGGCAAATACTTGCGGTGTCAGGATACGTTTTGTCCGTGTTATTCCAAATCGATGTAATGCGCTCATATTCGTTCGGCATCAGATTGGTAATCGGAGCCTCTTTGATGATGGTCTCCAAGTAGAATAAGTAGTACTGAGTCAGATATTGCTGGTAGTAGGCATCCACACTGTTTTGCTGGAAGTTCAGCTGTAAGTAGAACTTCCCTTTAATGTCGCGAATTTCGACATAAGCAGGAACGTCCTCTAATCCGGTGTTCATATATTGATCAATGTCTGTCCCTGCAAACTCATCAATCCCTTTAAAGCTAATGTAGTTAAACGCCATATTATAAATGGTGTCACTGGACTCCAATTCCCTCTGAATTAAAGGGTAGGGATAGAGTTTGTGTTCGAGAAGTTGCGAACGGACATGATTGATGGTGTTCAATAGCTGAACAGGATCGTTGCTGGTGTCATTGATTCGCATTGGTATTGGGTTCAAGAAATAACCAAAGGTGCTTTCCGAACCGAGTTTCTCTGGGCGGTTGTTTTGTACGTAGCCTAAAGCAATGTCACTGTTGGCCTTAAATTTCGACATCAGGACATAGTTGCCGCTATGAAAACAATATCGATATTAATATTGAGCCTATCGCAAAGCGTATTGGCCTTGTCGATCCATGTCGATTCGATGGGAATCAATGGTGCTTGATAATTTGGATCGTTGCACTGTGCTGGGTTATGCAATTCCAAGTTCGATTTTAACTCGTAGCCGTTAAGGTGATGTTGCCAGAAAGCTCTACTATCGCTTTGAGTGACACATCGTTGTTCATTCGCAATAAACTCTGCATATTTCATACGGTCTGTTTGTGCAGGTTGGTTATCGTAAACGTACATGTCCATTAGCTGGCTAGAAAACAGATTCAAACTCCATCCATCGGCAATAACATGGTTAAACAACCCAACCACAGTAAAGCTTGAGTTATCGTTCTCATTCACAACGATGTGCAATTGGAAAAGAGTTTGCGCCATATTATTGATGGCCGGATCGGTTGCGAACCAATGGTGACCGAATGACTCTCCATCAAAGGCGTTATAGTCGTCGTCCGTGAGCGTGTGGATGACTAGGTATTCTTCTGCGCTGTATTGTTTTTTCTCGCAGATCAGATAGTTGTACTCAGGGTGAGCACAAATAACGGAGCGCAATAACTCATGTCGCTGTAAAAGAGTGTTGAGGCATGACACGAGGGTCGAGTGTGAATACGGATGTAAGACCTTGAAGTGAAAGTTGTCGGTATGGACAAGGCGTTCACGTTTTAGGTTTTCAGAAATGATGCCAAGTTGTGTATAACTGACCGGATACATATCCTCATAGGTATCTAAGTCTCGATCACTGAGTTGTGAGCGTTCAACCAGTGAGAATGGCTGGTAATCTTGCAGTTCAACAACAGGTTGATTGCCTTGGTTTTCACGAACAAAGTTCGCGAGTTGTCCGATTGTTGGATAGAGGAAAATATTGGCAACGCTGATCTGGTATCCAGCTTGATTACTCAAATATACCGCTCTGATGGCTAAGATCGAATCACCGCCAATTCTAAAGAAATTGTCACCAGTCCCCACTTGTTTAAGACCAATGACATCTTGCCAAATTTGACACAGACACGCTTCGACTTTATCCGATGGCGCTTGATAGCTACGACTCACGTTAAATGTCGGTTCAGGCAGTGAACGGCGGTCAAGTTTACCATTGATGGTCAACGGGAACGCATCCATCGCAACAAAGACACTTGGTAGCATATAGTCAGGCAGGTCATTGGCAAGGGAGGTGAGCAACAGCTCATCATTGATGGCGCTGTCGTCAGCTTTGGTGTAATACGCGGCTAAGTACTGCGTCGAGCCTGCTGTGGTCTCTTTTTTCTTGACGACAACACAGGCCTGCTTGATACCGTCAATGGCTCGGAGTTTGTTGGTGATCTCCTCCAATTCAACACGATGCCCTCTTATTTTGATTTGATCGTCGTTTCGGCCAATGTAATCAATATTTCCATCGGGCAGCCAACGTACTAAATCGCCGGTCTTATAAAGGGTGGAGTACCCTTGTTGTAGATCGCTTTCGGTCGCAAAGAGGTTTTCGACAAACTTTTGCGAGGTAAGCTCTGGTCGATTAAGGTAGCCATAGGCCAGTCCCGCACCACCAAGATACAACTCGCCAACGACACCGATAGGGACGGGCTGTTTGTCTTCATCGAGGATGTAGACTCGCGTATTATCAATCGGTTTTCCTATCGAGACCGGGTTACCCGCTTTGGTCTCAAAATAAGTAACATCGATAGAGGCTTCTGTTGGTCCGTAGAGGTTATGCAACTTGAAGTCTGAGCGTTGCGCTAACTCATAAGTTTGCTCAACCGTGACGCTATTTAGCGCTTCACCACTACAAAACATTTGTTTGATACAGCTAGGGAGAGCTTTCTCACTAGAGAGTAAGAATCCGTTATAGGCTTCAAGCATACTCGGCACAAAGTGCAAGGTTGTCACCTGCTGCTCTAAAATCAGCCTATTTAAATAATCACTGTCTTTGTGACCATCTGGTCTAGCGATGACTTGGGTAGCCCCATACCAATGTGCCCAGAACAGTTCCCAGACGGAAACATCAAACACATAAGGGGTTTTTTGCAACACAACGTCCGATTCGCACAAAGGATATTGGTTTTGCATCCATGAAATTCGGTTGACGATACCACGATGCGATAACATAGCGCCCTTAGGCTGACCTGTCGTACCTGAAGTGTACAGAACATAGGCAAGGTCTTCGCTTAGGGAGTAAGGTTCTAGATTACTGCTATCGTTCTGCTGATAAACTGGCTCACTAAGGTCGACGGTTAACCATTCGCTACCCGTTTGTGCAGCCAGCTCTTTATTCATGGTGCTGTTAAGTGCAAGCACTAGTTTTGCTTGGGTATCCTCGAGCATAAATCGAGTTCGGTCAATCGGGTAGGACGGGTCAATAGGTACATAGGCGGCCCCGCTTTTAGTACGGCTAAGACCGAGACCATCATCTCGACCCCTCTTTCTAAATGAAGAGCGATCAATGTATTGGCACTAAGCACATGACCAGTTCGATGTTGAAATTGCGCTCTAATGTACCTTGCTAATTGGTTTGCTTTGTCATTTAGCTCACGGTAGGTGAGTTGAGTTCCCTCAAAGACAATGGCAGTAGAGTCCGGCGTTTTCGCCACTTGATCTTCAAATAGTTGATGAATCGTTTTGTTGCGAGGAAAATCTTTGTCGGTATTGTTCCAGTCAATGGTGAGCTGCTTAAACTCTGGCTGCTGAACAATACTCAAGGCTTTGATGCAAGTGTCAGGAGATTGAACGATTTGCTCAACAAGATATTTGAAGCGAGATATCAAGTTAATGATGCTACTGGACTTAAACAATTGTGAAGCGTATCGGATGATACCTTGCAGTGCATCGGCTCGATCGTCGATGAAAAACTCCATATCAAAGCGCGCATATTCATAGATGTCGTTCAAGTCAGCAAAT
>ASHK01000949.1 GCA_000695745.1 Vibrio madracius
TTAATGGCATCAGCTAGCTCCGACAATCATCTGCTCTTTTCGCCACTTGAAATGATGGCAGAAGCTGAAAAGTTTGCCTTAAGTAAAGCGAAGAAAACCAGTGGGATGACAATGAGTCTGGCCATCATGGCTGGAGCCTTTATAGGTCTTGCATTCCTTTTCTACATCACTGTCACGACTGGAAGTGCAGATGCAGGATGGGGACTAAGCCGATTCGCAGGCGGACTCGCATTTAGTATGGGACTGATTTTAATCGTGATTTGTGGAGGTGAACTGTTTACCAGTTCTGTACTTTCAAGCATTTCATGGGCCAATAAGCAAATTAGTTTCAGCAAAATGTTGTCAATTTGGGGAAAGGTATACGTTGGCAACTTTATCGGCGCAATGTTTTTGCTGCTGATTGTGTCGGCCGCCGGTCTTTACCAAATGGACAATGGTCAATGGGGTTTGAATGCGCTGAACATTGCTCAACACAAGCTACACCATACTTGGGTACAGGCCTTTGCACTTGGTGTGCTTTGTAACCTACTGGTTTGTTTAGCAATATGGCTAACCTTTAGTTCGGCTAACGCTATGACTAAAGCAGCAATGACGGTTTTACCTGTTGCCATGTTTGTAAGCAGCGGCTTTGAACACTGCGTCGCAAATATGTTTATGGTGCCGCTTGGCATCGTAATTCAGAACTTTGCAGGCAGCGAGTTTTGGACCGCAACGGGAACAACGGCCGCACAGTTTAGCGACCTAACACCAATGCACTTTGTTATTAACAACTTAATACCAGTCACGCTAGGGAACATCATCGGTGGCGCGGTTTTGGTAGGGCTAGCGAATTGGAGCATCTACCGAAGACCACAACTAAAAGCAGCAAATGTAACAGCAATCACAACAACTACTGCTCTAACGTCAGTAAAGGAGACGCAAATGAACAACAACATCATCGTAAAAGACATCATGAACACTCAACCTGTAACACTTAGTGTTGAAATGCCTACTTCTGTCGCACTTGATACTCTCTTAGACCACAACTTAACAAGTGCACCAGTGACTGATATTGAAGGACGTTTGGTAGGTTTCTTTTCAATTCACGACGTTATGGTCGACCTTTGGTGTCAGGACTATATTCCGGAACAAGGACAAAAAGTGGTTGACTTGATGAGCCGCGACGTCGTTGCCATCAATGCAGCAGAGAAACTAGTGGATGTCGCCGAGTTTCTTTGCATCGACAAAGAACAGCTATATCCGGTGAGCTCTATGGGCATTGCAACTAGCTTCTCTACCCTCTCTCTAGAAGAGCGAGCAAAGGCGATGAAAGTTAATAAACCACATGTACTTCCAGTGCTTGAAAACGGCGTATTGGTTGGCGTGCTCTCTCGAGCTGAAGTGATGAAAGCCGTTCGCCCAATTTATGGTGACCGCTTGAATATTGTTGAACGTGAACTCGAATCTGCATAGTTCAATACAAAAGTTTTTGGCTAGGAAATAAGTCGTTTGGCCGAAAAAGCCCCGGTGTAAAAACCGGGCAATCTTATTCGTAAAGACTTAGTTAGTATTATTTGAACGTATAAGTTACACCACCGGCAACCATAGTATCTTTGATTTTACCAGCATTACCTTTATTCGTTTCAGCGTAACCGAATGAGCCTTTGATAATCCACTCTTCTTTTTGACCAAAATTATATCCAGCACCAATCGCAATCGCGTTTGAACCATTAAAGTTTGCCGCACCAGCACCGATACCAAAACCACCCTGTCCAAATTGCATTTGA
>ASHK01000950.1 GCA_000695745.1 Vibrio madracius
GCGTTCTCTTCATCGTTTCGTAATCAACATGAACCAGACCAAAGCGTTGCTTATAACCTTCAGCCCACTCAAAGTTATCGAGTATTGACCATTGGAAGTAACCCATAATGTCGACGCCATTCGCAGCCGCTTCTTTTAGACCTAATAAATAACGATGTAGGAAGTCGATACGTGTCGTATCATGCACTTTTCCATCTAAGCTGACCCAGTCGTTGGTACTGAGTCCATTCTCGGTCACAATAATCGGCTTGTGGTAACGTTCATATAAGAACTCAGTACCCCATTTAAGTGCTTCAGGAGTGATCGGCCAATCGAAATGGGTTTTCGGATAGTTGTTTGGATAGGCCACTACTTCCGCTTTTCCATCGGCTGTGGCGCGCACCATTTCTGACTGATAGACATTAAAGCCAACAAAGTCCAATGGCTGGCAAATCGTTTCCATGTCACCAGGCTTGACAACCGGAGCATCTGCACCAAACAACGCTAATCCATCCTCTGGGTATTCACCGTTAAAAGCAGGATCCATCCACCAGCTCGCGTTAAACATTTCTTTGTTAATAACATTGAACGTATGAACTTTTGCAGCCGCAACATCTTCCGGACTGTTAGTCATAGGTACTGCCGTTCTAAAACAAGGCGCTGCCCCAACCTTAGCTGGGCGTTTCGAATGTGAGCGAATCACTTGCACCGCTTTACCATGAGCAAGTAACGCATTATGCCACGCACGATTGACTTCCTTTACAGGCAGTTCAAGACCCGGAGCATGCACGCCAGTTTGGTGACCTAAACCAATAAAACACGCTTGTTCGTTTAAGGTAAACCAATTCTCCACACGGTCTGACAAACGGTCGACGATGACTTTGGTATACTCAGAGAACCAATCGCTAGAGTCATCATTTAGCCATCCTCCCTTGTGGAACAGAGCCATCGGATAATCCCAATGAAATAAGGTCACCCAAGGGGAAATCCCTTTAGCAAGCAACTCATCCACTAAACGGTCGTAAAAATCTAGCCCTTGAGTATTCACTTTACCCGTTCCTTCAGGCATCACTCTTGGCCACATAATGCTCAACCGATACGCTTGTAAAGCGATGGATTGCATGATTTTTACGTCTTCCTCATAACGATGATAATGATCGCAAGCCATGAAGCCTGTATTGGCCCTTTCACAAATCCGTTGCGTCGAGAGCACATGTCCCAAACCGACTCTGCGCAACCATCCACACCTTGGGTGTTACCTTCAATTTGATAACTCGCTGCAGCAGCACCCCAAATAAAATCGTCTCTAAACGCCATTGTTGCTCCTTGTTCTTATAGGCTTTGGTCAATGCAGTTCGCTACACCTTCCTCGGCTCGGTAATACGACAAGGCTAAACAAATTGTTGTTTTAATTGAGTGATGTTTGTCTCACTACATTCGCCGTATTTTTTATTTATATCGAAACCATGAACAATATTTAGAATTACGACAATGCCATGAAATATTTTTCAAAACAGAACATTAATCCTATTTATATCAATAATTTATCATGAAAAATATTTCATAGCCTGTGAGTTATGCAAATTAGACAGAGTGGATTAGATCACAAAACCTCACATTATTGTTCGATAGCATAATTTTAGACGTTCAGTCACCGCATGTTTGTCCTGTGCATTTTCAATCGGATTTATATAGAGACCTAAAACAAGAATGAAATTAGATAATACGTATTACGAAAGCTATACGCTGGCATCTTAGGAAAAATAATTGGCGTATATGCAGGAAGACCTTTTGAGGTTGGATTAACGAGAGCATTGTCGACAAATTCGGAGAGATAAATCGTTACGTCAACGAACAAGTTAATCACCCTCTTATCGTTAGTGACGATGATATTACAGGGACTTTCTTATTTACTCATGCGCTGGCAGACCACCATTATCGACCAGACTTTTCTAGCCGTCACATTGGCCAATCTTGGTTAGATAACCTAATTGAAGGAAAAACGATTCTTTGGTGGGGTGGTTATGGACAATCTACTGAGCACACCGCATGGATCAACTTACGCAATGGGGTTGAGGCTCCTCAAAGTGGCTCTATCGAAACGAATGGAAAGACCGTTGCTGAACAGATCGGTGCCCAAATTTTTATTGATGGTTGGGCACTGATTAACCCTGCAATGCCAGACAAAGCAGCGTACTTGGCAACACAAGCGGCTCAAGTTAGCCACGACGGTGAAGCGGTTTATGCTGCAGTCTTACTGGCCGTGATGGAGTCACAAGCCTTCGTCGAAAGCGACCTGCAAACCTTAATCGATCTTGGGCTGAGCTATATTCCAACAGACTCGAAAATTGCTGAGGTCATTAACGCTGTTCGCCGCTGGCATGTTGAAAACCCGCACGATTGGAATTGGGCGTTCTCTCAGCTTAAGGCGAATTATGGTTATGACAAGTTCAACGGTACCTGTCACGTCGTGCCAAACCACGGATTAATTATTTTATCTCTGTTATACGGCGCAGACAGTTTCCATGAAGCTATGAAAATTGTGAATACACTAGGCTGG
>ASHK01000951.1 GCA_000695745.1 Vibrio madracius
CCGGTTCTAAGGCGCATAACGACACATCTGGAGTGGTTGGGATGTACACGTCGACAGAGAGTTGGCTCATTGGCGGCTTTCATGATGGAGCTTGAAGGATGATTCAGTCCGCTATACTGGTGGGATTTTTCATGGCGATCTGAAGCTCAAGTATTACGGAGATGGCAATGATCCTATATTTGCTGATAATCCGCTCAATTATGACATGACAATAAGTGGCATCATGCTGAGAAGTCTATTTCAATTAGGCGATTCACACTGGTATCTCGGCCCGCAGTATAACTACATGCAAACTGAAATCACCTTCAGCCAGTTTAATGACTTTTGGCCCGAGGCAGAAACGGTTAAGTCGGGTGGTATTGGGGTAGTGTTACATTACGATACTCGAGACGATAATTATTACCCAACGACAGGTTGGTATGCTCAACTAAGCTATATGGATTACGGCGAAATGTGGGGTGGGGATGGCGATTACAATATCGGTAAGTTTGCCACCAGTAATTATTGGAGCATTAAAGATAATCTAGTGCTAGAGTGGTGGAGATGTCCCTTTTTATGAGAAGCCTACTTTGCAAATGCGTGGGTTTAATCACGGGCGTATCGTAACGACAATATACTTCAAGGGCAATTTGAGGGACGTTGGACATTTTTACCCGCTTTGGCTTAGTGGCTTTTGTGGGGTTAGGAAAAACCGCAGAAGCAGAGCAGGACATTTTACGTCAGACCACAATTGTGACAAAGGGGGTTGGGGTCAGATGGCAACCATTAGAACAGAAGAAAATGAATATTCGTGTTGATGTGGCACGAGGTCCAGAAGAGAGTGCACTGTACCTTTCCGTCGGAGAGGCTTTTTAGCAAATTAAAAAGGGAAGCGAATGCTTCCCTTTTGTTCGTTTTTTTGGAGGTTAGGCCGTCATCGGAACAAGAACCATGGTGCCAACAATCACAGTAATCAAACCCGCTAAAACAGGAACAGATGTGCGCTTTACTACCTCAAATGGAGAGATATTACCCATACCTGATGTCGCAACGATAACGCCAGAAACTGGAGATATGGTGCGTCCTAGGTTAGAAGCTTGAAGCATCGGTATGATTAGGAATGCTGGGTTTAGACCCATTTTTGCAGCTAAGGACGGGGCAAGTTCTACAAACGCGTAGAAAGGCGCGTTGCCCGAACCTGTGGCGATTGCAGCTGCAACGGTAAGGCCCGTTAAAATAAGCATCAAAGCGACACCGCCAGCTCCTGCTTTATCGGCAAGATGGAGGAGGTTATCGATAGCACCAATAGACATCAAACCTTGTGCGAATACCCCAGCAGCAACCAAAAGCATGACCACACCTTTGAAGGCATCCGCCATTCCTTGATAACAAGACTCTAGGTCTTCCAGCGTTTTTTGGCCATTAAAGCGTTCAACAACAAAGTTGACTACAGCCCCTAAGAAAATTGAGCCAACAACAATGGTGTAGATATCAAGGCTAAGACCTGGGATTGTGCGGCCATTGAAGAGGAAAACACCAATAATCGGTAAGAAAGGCAGAACACAATAGAATGCTGGTGCATCGACTTTCATTTCAGACACATCCACTCGTTCCATCGGAGTGTTGTCTTTTTTATCAAGGTATTTGTTCCAAAAGAATGCCGCAGCGGCCATAACGATAATGGCACAAATAGAGACTGGAAGTACGGTTTGTACCGCAAAAACATCTAAAGCTAGGCCCGATTTCTCGGCAGCGATGACAACGTCACCAGAAGTAGGCGATAGAATGATCGCGGCTGGGGATGCACATACCGCGACAGCGGCTGGTCGTGAGATACCCATTGCCGTCATCATAGGGAACAGGGTAGCCATGAGGAGCACACCAAGACCCGTTGCAGAACTAACGGCTAGAGACATCAAACAAGCGACAATATAAGCGGCAACAAGCAGAATGTAAGGAGACTTAATAAAAGAAAGTGGTTTAGAGAACTGTTTGACGACAACGTTATTCGCGCCAATATGGGTCATGTAAGAGGCAAAGCCACAGAGCAACATAATCTGCATACCCAAACCGCCACCTCGATACTGTAGCATGTACTTAACATACTCTAGTGAATCGGTAACGATATTACCCGTTGACGTTATCTTCGCAGGAAGCACGGTATGGCCTAAAATACCTGTTAATAGTAGTAGCGCAATACCAGCGGTAAGTAGAACGCCAGCCGGTCGATAACCTTTTACAATAAAGTAGCCGACGGCGATTGTTACGACTAGACCAATTAATAGTTCTAACATAATTCTCCCTTGAAACTGTTAAATATCTAATACATCTATTTCAAAATATGTCAGAAACTGTACAGAATATTACATTGTGGCACGACAACTACATGACGATGTAATGATCTGAAACAAACAATTATTCCAATTGAAAATTATGGGTAATATCGCTGT
>ASHK01000952.1 GCA_000695745.1 Vibrio madracius
GTTCCAGACCATCGCGATTAATGATAACGAGAAAGCAGTGAACGCTGCTGTCTTTACGTTTGCTCCAAATACAAACATGCAAATGGGTGCTGCGATCAGCAATAGTAATAGTTCAAACAAAATGGTATGTCTCAACCTATCAGCTGGACTTCTCATTGCACTTTTTGACGCCATAGTGTGCTCTCCTTCACATCTAATCGAATTGCGCAAACTTTATAAAAATATTGTTACATTTTGAAGATCGATCTATTAAATAATCGAATTGGTCGGAGGAGTGATAGCTCTAACTGTCAAGTTTAGTAAAAACTTGATCTAAATATGCCTTTGCTATAATTTCCGTGAATGTTTTTGCTGTTTAGTGAGTTATTAATATATATATGATTGTTTGTTCTTTGTTCTCTGTTGGTTGGGTTAATGATTATCTATCTATTATATAGATACTTTGTCTTTTACGTTACACTATTATTTAGTAGCATGAGGATTGGTGATACCTTCGCCAATCTGCACTCGATGAGCGTAAAATAGCTCATAAGAATGGAATCTAAGTGCTTTGTTTATTAACTCAATAATGCACAGAGATTTCATTTGACTACATCAACCCTCTCAAAATCCGCGTTCGTTTTATCGATATTGGTGTTCACATCCAACAACTATGCTTCGGAATCGAAAACCGCCGTTGATAGTCAAAAAGAGCCCGAGTCGTCGGATGATCTCCCTGACCGCAAGTTTGCCGCTTTCCCAGTACCAATCACTGATGACGCTCTTGGTTTGGGGCTAGGAGTGAATGCCATGTACCTACATGACCGTGCAGAGGGCGCTAAAAACCCGTCTACGAGTATGTTTTATGGTCAGTACACAGAGACAGGCAGCGGTATGGCGATCATTGGACATGAGCATGTCTTTGCTCACGATGAATGGCGTGCAGGCTTTTATGCGGGGCATTTTGGTCTCAACCTAAAATATACCGGACGAGTTGGTATGCAGTTACCAAAAGCGGCGCAGTACTCCTCTTACTCAAATTTTGTGTATGGCGAAGTGCGTAAACAGATCTTTGATGATCTCTATCTTGGCGTTCAAGGCTTGTGGAGTGGCGGTGACGCCAATCTTAACGAAAAAACGGATCCTGAAATTAAGAAAGCGTTTGAGCAAGAAATGAGTGGCAGCAATAGCGCGCTCGGTCTGTTAATGACCTACGACTCTCGTGACAACATGATGGGAGCCACACAGGGGTTAAATGTCGACTTGAGTACGCTGCATTACTCGAGAGATAAACGAACCGGTAACCGTTTCACCCGACTTGATGCCGAGGTCAGCCAATATTTCCCAATTGGTTGACGATGTGTTGGCTATCGAGTGATGGCTAAGGAAATGTTAGGAGACGCACCAGAATATGAGTTCGTGACACCGAGTTTGCGTGGTGCAGATTGGAACAAATATCGCGGTAGTTCGGTCTATCAAGCTGAAATCGAGTACCGTCACAAATTCAGTTCGTTATGGAGTGGCGTTGCCTTTGCGGGGGCCGCGGTGATTGGTAACCAAGACCGCTATTATAACAGTGCTGTTCAGTCAGAAGTCGTCCCTTCTGCTGGGGTTGGAGTTCGCTATTTATTGAACGCAAAAGAGCGCTTCACGATAGGTGTCGACGCGGCGGTGTCGAAAATGGGGAATACCAGCTTTTACATTAGATTTGGCGAAGCTTTCTAATTACCGTATCAGTCATTCTATTGATTTATAGAGAAAATCATATCCTATGGTGTTATTGTCTTGGTTTATCTTTGGGTGCAATTTTTGTGCTATTGTTTTACGATAGTGCGCTTGTTAATAATATAGTCAAAGGGTTGGGTATGCTGAATATCGAACAGCTTGTTGCTTTTGTCGCTGCGGCAGAACAAGGCTCATTTTCTGCTGCGGCTAGGCATTTAGGTAAAAGCCAAAGCTCGGTGAGTATTGGTGTCAATAATCTTGAGGTCGATCTTGGCATCACGCTTTTTGACCGCAGTACTAAATATCCTAAGCTGACACCTCAAGGTGAGCGAATGCTATCTCAGGCTAAGGTACTACTGAGACAAGCCGAGCGTATTCGTAATTACTCGCAAGCCAGTGTCGATAGTGTGGAAGATACACTGAAGATCGCAATCGACCGCTGTTGCCATTCTCTTTACTCGAGTCGGCGATAGAGAAAATGTCGCAGCGTTTTCCTTTTACTCAGGTTGACGTTTCTCGATTGGCCGCTCATCAGTTGACGAATGCGATTATTAACGATCAGGTTGAACTGGGTTTTAATCTCGCGGCTGACGCGGTGCCAGA
>ASHK01000953.1 GCA_000695745.1 Vibrio madracius
TGTTAAGTAGGATAGCGCCGATTTCTACGCCATTCATTGCAGCAAGAGCCGCAGCAACGATAACGTCTGGACGGTCTGCTGAAGTAACAAGTAGAGAACCTGGTTTGAAGTGCTCAATCATGTTTGGAAGAGAACGGGCACAGAACGTGATGCTCTTGATACGACGTTTCGCGATGTCACCTTCGTTGATGATTTCAGCGTTTAGGTGTTGTGCCATATCGACAGCACGTGTTGCGATTAAGTCGATTTTCCAAGGCACACAGCCAAGAACGCGGATTGGGCTAGTGTTGAAGATTTGCATAACTTCAAGGTTAGCTTGTTGCGCTGTGTCGGCGTCGTCAAAGATTTCAGAAAGATCTGGACGAGTACGACCTTCTTCGTCAACAGGAGCGTTTAGCTTGTTGATGATAACGCCAGAGATGTTCTTATTCTTAGTACCACCGTAGTTAGTACATGCAACTTCGATACGCTCTTTAAGCTGGCTTGGGTTATCAGTACCTGGTGTAGCAACGAAGACAATCTCAGCACCAAGTGTTTTTGCAATTTCCGCGTTTAATGCGTTTGCAAATGGGTGCTTACGAGTTGGTACTAGACCTTCAATAAGTGTGACTTCAGCGTCTTTGCTTACTTGGTTATAGCGTTCAACGATTGTCTCAAGTAGGACGTCAACTTTTTCGCTACCGTATAGGTTCTCAACATCAGACATTGGAAGTGGTTTACCCACTTTCATGTCGCTGCTGTTGCCAACGATAGTTGATGTTAAATCTGGTTGATCGCCACCGTGGCGAGGTTGAGCGATAGCTTGTAGAACGCAACGTTCACACCCTTGCGCTCCATAGCACGCAGTACACCCATGCTAACACTGGTAAGACCTACGCCAGCGCTAGTTGGTACAAGCATAATAGTACGGGACATTCTTTGAGTACCTCAAACTATATGTAGGGAAGAAATCAGCATTGTAGGTGTGTTTAGGAGAAAACGGACACTCGGCTGAGCCCAATAAGAAAACTGGCTAACCTAAGTTAGCCAGTTTGAAAATTAAAGACCTGCTAGGCGTGCAGTGTCTTCAGCAATCACTAGCTCTTCGTTAGTAGAGATAACCATTGCTGGGATACGGCTGCTTGCTGCAGTGATAGTACCTTCGCCGCCGAAACGAGCTTTAAGGTTAGCTTCACCATCAACTTCGATGCCGAATACACCTAGACGGTTTAGAACCATCTCACGGATAGGAGCAGAGTTTTCACCGATACCACCAGTGAACACGATAGCATCTAGACGACCGTCAAGAGATGCAGTGTAACCAGCTACATACTTAGCTAGGCGGTGGCAGAATACGTCCATCGCGCGAGTTGCTTCTTCTTTCTCACCGTAGTTATCTTCAACGAAACGGCAGTCAGAAGTCACTTCAGTTAGACCAAGAAGGCCAGACTCTTTTGTTAGCATGGTGTTGATTTGCTCAACAGAGTAACCTAGAGCGTCGTGTAGGTGGAAAATGATCGCAGGATCGATGTCACCACAACGAGTACCCATCACAAGACCTCAAGAGGAGTTAGACCCATTGAAGTATCTACAGATTCACCGTTTTTGATAGCACAAACAGAAGCACCGTTGCCTAGGTGGCAGTTGATGATGTTTAGTTCATTTGCTGGCTTACCAAGTAGTTCAGCCGCTTCACGTGCGATGAATAGGTGAGATGTACCGTGCATGCCGTAACGACGGATACCGTGCTCTTTGTACAGGTTGTACGGTAGAGCGTATAGGTAAGACTCTTGTGGCATAGTTTGGTGGAACGCAGTGTCAAATACCGCTACGTTCTTAAGCTCTGGGAAGTTGTGCTTCGCCGCTTCGATACCGATGATATGAGCTGGGTTGTGAAGAGGAGCGAATGTTGCCGCATCTTCGATACCTTTCAATACATCGTCTGTGATTAGTGCAGAAGATGTGAATTGCTCGCCACCGTGAACGATACGGTGACCGATAGCGCCTAGGTTAGCTTTTAGCTCAGGCTTAGAAGCAAGGATAGTTTCAACCATGAAACGCTAACGCTTCTTCGTGAGCAGCGCCT
>ASHK01000954.1 GCA_000695745.1 Vibrio madracius
GTCTATCGAGTTTTTATAAAGTGGTATGAACAAGCCATTAATCTACCGATTACAATCTCAATTGCTCGGCATTAGAGCGTGCGCTCTCTTTATTTGCGTGTGTTTATGAATTAAATGCCAAAATCGTAGCCTTTATAGATATCGGACAGTGTTTTAGGTTTCTTGCTACGTTTAGAACTTGGAGTAGGGTGATATTCGTGTTTAATCGCATCAGCGTGTGCTTGCGCAGACTTCATGAATTCAGGGTCGGCCATCGCTTGTTTACGAAGCTCATTGATGCGTTCTAGTTTATCTTGCAACATAACTACACCTCATGAATTGCTGTATGTACAACCAGTATAGTTCGAACCTGTATGAATATCCAGTATTTTGTTTTTGGCTAGTTATAAGGATTAGCTAAGGGCTTCAAACTGCCAAATGCATAGTGCTTTGCATGTGGTGAACATTAGGTAACAGACTTCAAAAAGAGCTCTCAATAATTAGGCAAATGAAAAACCGCCTAATGCCATTGAGTGTGCCTGAATGCTCACAACTAGGACAAGGATGAAATCCCTTATACTCAATTCTTTCCACGGGTTTGCACGAAAAAGAAGCGTGTTTTTTAGACCTAATCGTGGCGAATGACGTCGAAAACGCAGTACATGATGTCAAGTTTCATGAAAATTACCGTTAAAAGTCGACACTTTTCTGTACTCAAATGTGATTTACATCAAATAACGATTAATCGGATGTTGTTCGAAATTTATTCGATTTAACATTTTATATGAGTCTGATTGCGTTGCTATAGTGATAGTGGTAAGTAAAGGAATTGTTGTTATTAATTTTGCTGAATACCATAAAATACGTATTACAACTTACTGATAAAAATAAGTTTTTACTCAATTCTAATGAATGGCTATCCGCTGTTTGGGGATGCAAACAACACCATTGAATTGATTTTTAACAGAGATGATTTTTTATTTATTCATTTCAAATGCGTAAAAAATGTTAAAATTTGTGACAAGAAAGAGATGTATGTATAGTCTCTGGCCACTGACCAAATGTGTCCAAATGTTTCAATGGATGCAAGTTAAGGAGACTTACAATAATGATCACGAATGACGCCGTCATAATGGGCTTACTTGCAGCTATTCTTGGTGGGGTATTTATCACCGAGAGCAGCAAAAATCCCTATTGGAGAAAGTTCTACTCTTTTGTCCCAGGTCTGTTGCTGTGTTATTTCCTCCCATCTTTACTCAACACGACGGGCATTATTGATGGCTCTGAATCAAAGCTTTACTTTGTTGCTAGCCGATACCTTTTACCTGGGGCGTTAGTTCTGCTGATCATCTCAGCAGATTTAAAGAAGATTTTTGGGCTCGGCTCGAAAGCGGTAATCATGTTCTTAACGGGAACGGTAGGCATTATTATTGGTGGGCCTGCGGCTATCGTAATTCTAGACTTTATTAACCCAAACCTTGTATCTGGTGATGTATGGCGTGGCCTAACAACAGTCGCCGGTTCATGGATTGGTGGCGGCGCAAACCAAGCGGCTATGAAAGAGGTGTTCGGTGTAAGTGACAAGCTATTCTCAGCAATGATCACCGTAGACGTTATCTGTGCCAACATTTGGATGGCAATACTGCTTATTATGGCAGGTCGCCAAAAGAAAATGGATGCTTGGCTTAAGGCAGATACTTCTTCTATCGACGAGT
>ASHK01000955.1 GCA_000695745.1 Vibrio madracius
CCAACAGAAAGGCCACTATCGTTGACAAGTTGCTGAGCAACAAACTCACCAGACTCTCTGTCAATCCAGTGCAAATAACCCAGACTATCACCAACGACCACATACCCATCAATAATCACTGGCGCTGTGAGTAGTCGGTTTTCTAGCTGGTTATTTTCCCATAGTTCGGTGCCACTACGAGCATCAACCGCCACAACGTGATCATTATCGGTCACCAAGAACAAGCTACGATTATCCGTAGCCATATCGGTGGCTGATGAATAATTACGCTTCCAAATTGGGTTACCGGAACGTAGGTCAATGGAAATAAGTTGTCCATTAAAACCAACCGTAAATAGGGTACCACCTAAAATGATCGGCGAAGAATCTACATCAACAAGACGATCAATCTCCGTTGCTCCTTTTGGCGTTCCTACTGGTTGTTGCCAAATGAGCTGACCACGATCAACGATAGCCGCGGCCAAACGTCCATTTGCCGTTCCCCAGAATACACCGCCAGAAACCGTCGCAGGAGCACTGTCACCACGCAGAGTCAAGTTAGGAACATCAGTGCTGATTGCCCATCGCTCTTCACCTGATGTTTGCTCTAGAGCCACCAACAGACCTTGACTGGTATGAACCATGATAAGACTGGCATCTGCAACAGGATTTGCTAGTACTTCACCATCAACTTTTGCACGCCAAACCTCTTCACCAGTTTTAACATCTAAGGCGATGACTTCACCGTTTTCGCTACCGATGTACAGTTTTTGGTAAGCGGCTGCAATACCACCAGACAGTCTTGCCGAGGTGTCCCCAGCAACATCGACTTCCCAAAGGGTTTTACCATTTTCTGGGTCAATCGCTTTAACCACACCGTCACGGCTTGCTACAAACAAGTTATCGTAAGCGTAAATCGGCGACAGCTTTGAAAAGAACTGGCCAACACCATCACCAATGCTAGCAGACCAAACCGATTGAGGTGTGAATTCACTTTGTACCTTTGGCAATGGCGCCATAATGACCGTATCTTCTTCACTAGAACATCCTGCTAGGATTCCCAGTACCGAGATAGAAAGTAGTACTTTCTTGACAACTCTATTCATCGGTTATGGCCCTTATTTGGCAAGATCATCCAGTTTGATTTGTAGTCCTTGGCTAGCATCTTGTGCTTGCTGCGCTTCAGTGTAGGCTGTGTACGCCGCATCGCGATCGCCTTCACGAATAGCAATATCACCGCGTAGCTCAGCGACACGACCTGCCCATGCGTCGTCGGTGATTTTAGCTAGCTCTGCAACAGCACCGTCGTTATTACCCGTTGCCGTCATAAGACGAGCAATACGATAAGTCACAAGCGGAGCAATTGCCGCATCTTTGGTGTTACTCTGAGCCCATTGAAGTTGCTCAAGCGCTTTTTCAAGTTCACCAGCTTCTACCTGTGCTTTCGCCAATTGTAGTGACGCCAGTACGTTGTACTCAGTATCTTTGCTGCCATCGATAAACGCTTGTACATCGCCACTGGCATCTGTACCTTTTGTCGCGATAGTTTCGATCACTTTCGTGTACTGCTCAGACGCGGCTTCTTGCGCAGACGTTACCGAATCTTGATAATAACGCCAACCAAATAAACCGCCTAAACCAACAACAACCCCAAGAACAACGGCTTTACCGTTTTCTTTCCACCAATCTTTGATCGCTTCTACTTGTTGCTCTTCAGAATCGTAGAGTTCCACTTCCTGTCCTCTTAAAAGAAATCGTCACCGACATTGATCGATTCATTGACTCAATGTTCAATCAACATCGGTGT
>ASHK01000956.1 GCA_000695745.1 Vibrio madracius
CTGAGATTCAATCTTTAGAAGCAGCGTTACAAGCTAACCCTGACGATCTTAAACTGGTCGCAGAGCTCGGTCTTCAATACCATCAAGTGAATCGTGATGAAGAAGCTCTCGCACTCATCTGGACGCCACTAAGTCGCAACTTGAATGCCCTTGATGGCGAACTTAAGAAAGCCTTTATGGATATCCTTTCTGCACTTGGGCAAGGAAATCCTATCGCTGCGAAATATCGCCGTCAGCTGTACTCACTGCTCTACTAAATTCTGTATCAAGCACTCATGAGAAAAGGGAAGCGCTGGTCTTCCCTTTTCTGTTTTATGCCAGTTATTCTACTTAACTACTCAATCCGCTCCGATCTAACTTCATGATAAATTTAATGATTACTCGTCGAAAAAATACATACCTTTACACGGTATTGCCTTAACAACGCGATATACTAGTTAGGATTGTACATTTTTAATACAAGGATAGACTCATGGATATTGATGCAATGGTCACCATCGGCGGTTTCATTCTAGTTGCCATTATTTTTATTGTAGCTGGGGTCAAAACGGTACCACAAGCGAACAATTGGACCGTAGAACGATTTGGCCGCTACACCCATACTTTAAAGCCTGGGCTGAATTTGATTATTCCTTTTATTGATTCCATTGGTAGTAAAATCAATATGATGGAAAGAGTTCTCGATATTCCGCCACAAGAGGTCATTTCCAAAGATAATGCCAACGTAGTCATTGATGCGGTGTGCTTTGTCCAAGTTATCGACGCGGCTAAAGCCGCCTATGAAGTCAACGATCTGGAGCACGCGATTCGCAACCTCACATTAACCAATATGCGTACTGTTCTCGGTTCGATGGAGTTGGATGAGATGCTGAGTCAACGCGACTCTATCAATACCAAACTGCTTGCGATTGTCGATGAAGCGACTAACGCATGGGGCGTCAAAGTCACTCGTATTGAAATCCGCGACGTCCAGCCACCAGCCGACCTAACCGCAGCAATGAATGCACAAATGAAAGCTGAACGTAATAAACGTGCTGACATCTTAGAAGCGGAAGGTGTGCGACAAGCAGAGATCCTTAAAGCCGAGGGACATAAGCAATCTGAAATCCTTAAAGCCGAAGGTGAAAAACAGGCTGCTATACTTCAAGCAGAAGCACGAGAGCGTGCCGCAGAAGCGGAAGCTAAAGCGACTGAGATGGTGTCAACCGCCATTGCTCAGGGCGATATGCAAGCGGTGAATTACTTTATCGCACAAGGCTATACCGAGGCGCTTAAGTCGATTGGTCAGGCAGAAAATGGCAAAATTATCATGTTGCCGATAGAAGCGACTGGACTAATGGGGTCTGTGGCAGGTATTGCCGAAATGTTTAATCAGTCAAAGTCTCAATCAAAGAAGGATAACGCGTGATAGAACTGCTTAGCCAAGTCAATTACTGGCACTGGTTGGCTCTAGGATTATTATTGCTGTGCGGCGAGCTACTTGGCACAGCCGGCTATATGCTTTGGATCGGTATCGCAGCAATGTTGGTGGGTATTGTGCTCGCCTTCATTCCTATCAGTTGGCAACTGCAATGGATAAGTTTTGGCGTGTTTGCGCTGGCCTTAACTTGGCTATGGTGGCGTAAACAACACCGAGTTGATAAGCAGTCGGATAAACAGCGAAGCTTGAATCAGAAAGACAAACAGCTAATAGGTCAAACGTCTATTCTGGAGCAAGACATTACTCGAGGAAAGTGTCGAATTAAGCTGGGCGATACTTCGTGGTCCGCCTACTCTGACTCAGATTTGCCGAGCGGCACGTTAGTCAAAGTGATAGATGTCGATGGTATAACCCTACTCATTGAAAAAGCGGAATAAAACAAAAATAGACACCTCAGTCGGTGTCTCAGATTGCTGACGAACCCCACTTTTTAAGTGGGGTTCTCTTTTATGAGCGGCCGTAGGCCGCGATCG
>ASHK01000957.1 GCA_000695745.1 Vibrio madracius
GACATTCATGTTAGAGCTGTTAAGCGCCGTCTAGATGGTCACCAGCTCGCACTAGAGGTATCACTAGCAGATGTTGTGGTTGACTGCACAGACAATATAGAAACTCGGCAGGCAATCAACAAAGCCTGTGTTGAAAATAAAAAAGCCCTAGTGACGGCGGCCGCGATAGGTTGGAATGGCCAACTGTCGGTATTTCAGTTCTCTAAACAACACACCCCATGTTATCGCTGTCTCTATCCATTTGATGAGCTTGACACTGCAACGAAATGCTCTGAATCGAGTGTTATGGGGCCGGTTGTGGGGATGATGGGCGTCTACCAAGCACTGGAAACGTTAAAAGTAATCACGGGTCTGCATAGCAATAATCAGCCCGAGCTTAAGCTTTTTAATGGTTTAAATGGACGGTGGCAGTCTCTCAAGATTTCTCATGATGAGGCGTGTTCAGTTTGCAGTGATTCGAAGAAAACAGCAGGAATCAAGAATGATCCAATTTACAGTAAATAACGCACTGAAAGAAACCACATACGAGTTGACCCTCGCTGGTGTACTCGAAGAGCTAGGTATTGAAACGCGGGGCTGTGCGGTAGCCGTTGATGATGAAATTATACCAAGAGCTAAATGGCCTAATTTCACCGTTAAATCCAACATGTCCATCAATGTTTTCCAAGCTATTGCAGGAGGCTAATATGCTCACTATCGCGGGAAAAACCTTTCACTCACGTTTGTTTACCGGAACGGGTAAATTTGCCGATAAATCGCTGATGATAGCGGCCATTGCTGAAAGCCAGTCAGAACTAGCGACTATGGCATTAAAGCGAGTCGACCTACAGCAACAGGATGACGATATTCTGAGTCCTTTGATCGCTAATAACGTCAACCTACTACCTAATACATCTGGAGCAAAAAACGCAAAAGATGCCATCTTTGCCGCGCACTTAGCCCGAGAAGCGTTAGGCACAAATTGGCTGAAACTTGAAATTCATCCAGATCCCAAATATTTACTACCAGACCCAATTGAGACTTTAAAAGCGGCAGAGCAGTTAGTCAAAGACGGATTTATAGTGCTGCCTTACTGCCACTCAGACCCCACGTTATGTAAACATCTCGAAGAAGTGGGTTGTGCTGCGGTAATGCCTTTGGGAGCGCCCATTGGCAGTAACAAAGGTTTGGTGAGTCGTGATTTCCTCGAGATTATCATCGAGCAAGCCAATGTACCAGTGGTCGTCGATGCTGGTATAGGCGCACCTTCTCACGCGGCGTTGGCGATGGAAATGGGCGCCGATGCCGTGTTAGTAAATACAGCGATTGCTGCAGCGGCCGATCCTATTCAAATGGCGCGTGCATTTAGACTTGCGGTTGAATCGGGGCGTTTAGCCTATGAAAGTGGGTTAGCTGGAACGGTAAACCATGCGGTAGCTTCTAGTCCGCTAACGGCGTTTCTTGATGCAATGTGAGTTTGAAAGGTTAAGGTGAAACGATGAGTTTTGTTGAGGAACACGCTAAGTACAACTGGGATGACGTTCGTCTATCAATCTATACCAAAACAGCAAGAGACGTTGAGCGGCTTTAACTAAAACGAAGTTAGATCTCGAAGACTTTAAGGCGCTAATTTCTCCTGCAGCGGAGTCGTATCTAGAGCCATTAGCACAGCGCTCTTTTGCACTCACTCGTAAACGCTTTGGGCATACGCTGTCGATGTACATACCATTGTACCTGTCTAACCTCTGTGCCAATGCTTGTACTTATTGCGGCTTCTCCATGGAAAATCGCATCAAACGCAAGACTCTGTCGGAAGATGAAATTGAGGCAGAATGCACAGTGATCAAAACGATGGGATTTGACAGTATTCTATTGGTTACTGGAGAGCATGAAAACAAAGTGGGGATGAAGTACTTTAAGCAAGCTCTCCCGGCTATCAAAAAGCATTTCAGCTACCTAGCAATGGAAGTGCAACCTTTAGATCAAGATGAGTATGCCGAGTTAAAGTCTAACGGTTTGGATGCTGTTATGGTGTATCAAGAAACCTATAACCGTAGAACCTACGCTGAGCATCATCTACGTGGCAATAAGAT
>ASHK01000958.1 GCA_000695745.1 Vibrio madracius
AGCTTCAATTTCAGCCAATTCAATTCGATGACCGCGCAGTTTAATCTGTGAATCAGTACGACCATGAAACAGTAACGCGCCATCTTCGCGAGTACTCACAAGATCACCGGTGCGATACATCTTTGCTCCCTGGTGCCGCGCAAAAGGATGATCAACAAAGCGCTCTTGGGTTAGGTCGGCCTGTTTGAGATAGCCTTTTGCCAGAATCTCTCCCGCTAGATACAATTCACCGCACTGCCCTTGCTCCACTGGCTGCAAGTCTCGGTCGAGAACAAGCACTTCTGCGTGCGGAATCGGGCGACCAATTGGCACGACTTTTTCTGCACACTGTGGCTGACAGTACCAGTGGCAAGCGAAAATCGTAGCTTCTGTTGGCCCATAGAGATTATGGATATGCCCCAAATATTGAACCGCTAAGTCGTCAACCAAGCGTTGCGGCAGCGCTTCGCCGCCGGAGAAAATATGCTCCAACGATGGACATTGATTTAGTACGTTGGCATCGACGATGATGCGCAGAGCGGTGGGCACGAACTGAGCAACCGTGACCTGATGCTGTTTAATAAAGTCTGCCAACAGTACCGGGTCATACTTGGCTTCTTCAGCAATCAGTGCGCAGCTGGCTCCCGTTATCAAGGGCCAGAAACATTTCCCACACTGAAATATCAAAACTGAATGTGGTCTGATTCAGCACCCGACTGTTTGTTGTCAGTTGAAAAGCCTCTTGCATCCAGCTGAGGTAATTGATTACCGTATGATGCGCGATCATCACGCCCTTAGGCGTACCCGTTGAACCCGAGGTATACATGATGTAACACAAATCCTGTTCGTCTACCTGTGGTAAGTCAGAGGTCATCCCACTGGAGAAATCTATGTCATTCACATCCAACGTCGGCAACTCATTACCAAGCCAGTCCATGCTATTTAAATGGTCAGTGATGACCAATTTGGCCTGCGAATGTTCAGCCATGTAAGCAAGGCGAACACTTGGTAATAGGGATCTAATGGTAAGTAGCAGGCACCTGACTTCAAAACACCCAATATGGTTGCAACGAGGTTATTGCAGCGATTCATGTATATGCCGACGACATCGCCCGTGTAATTCCAGAGCAAATTAGCGACTGTGCAATGATATTAGCGCGCAGCTCTAGCTGTCGGTATGTCAGGTTTTCGCTATCACTTCTCAGTGCAATATTATCCGGAGTCTTAGCACATTGAACAGCAAACTGACGGTGGATCAATTTTGACATAATATTCATCTCTCCCAATTTAATCGTTCCTTATCCTCGGCTCACAGCGAGCCGACGATACTCCACGTTACAGAGACAAAGTGCCTGAAATCAGAGCCAGATATTGCTCTGCCAGCGACATGATCTGTTGTTTAGTGAACGCCGTGCTTTCATAATCGAAATTGAGGCTCAACTGCTCGCCATCATCGACGGTTAAAGTCAAATCGCATCGCGCGGATTGTTCAACGATGTGTTGAACGTTCATGTCACAACCGTGAACCTCTGCTGCATTTGGCATCGCAGACAGATAATTGAACATCACGGGGAACCGCAGTTTCTCAAAGCTGCCTTCTCGTCGCATTTCATTAACCAGATCAAGGTAGGACAGTGACTGATTTTCTAGTAACGAGTAGATGGCTTTGCTGCTTGCTTCAATCAAGCTTACTGCTCTTTCCACGTGTTCTACCTGCTCGTAGTAGGTAACCATATTGACGAAACAACCAATCTGACCATCGTGTTGGCAAAGGGCTCGGTTGGAAACCGGTAGTCCGATGGTTATGTTGTGATAATGAGTTTGCTGATTTAACACGAGATTAAACAGGGTGAGCAACACGACATAAGTCGTTGTATTGTGAGCGTGTGCAAACTCTTTGATCGCTCGACTGAATGGCTGCGAAAGTTCAACGGCGTAGCTTGTGGTGACGGATACTCCACTTTGGGGTACAACGAACTGTCGGCGTTTTTTGTCAGATAGCGGTTCAATGTCGACAACCAAAATTGCTTCTCGCTCACTTCGTCCACCATCGCCCCTCGGTGCTGCTGCAAGCTCAAATGGTGTTGATAATTCTGAGCAAATCCATAGTCCCCTGCGACATAAGCGCGATAAAACTGAACAAATTGTTCGAAGAAGATGGCAATAGATTCATGGTCAAATACGGCATGGTGAACACGCACAACAACTGCATGGTCGTCCTCATGTCGGCTCAGAAGAGCTAAACGAATTGGCGGCTCACTCTCAATATCAATGCAGGGCATATCTGCCACATCCGGCAATTCACGATGGGACATGTCACTGAGCTTGCTCGTCAATGAT
>ASHK01000959.1 GCA_000695745.1 Vibrio madracius
GCACGATTATATGAAGAGTCGTTGAAACTCTTACAGTCTGGCTATGGATTAGAAACTTATCACTTACTCAGAGAGTACAATTTATTCCAACAATTGTTCCCAATCATAGCGCCGCACTTTACCGAAGAGTATTCTTCTCGCACTGAACAAGCCTTAGACTTGGTGTTAGATGCAACCGATGAACGCATCGAAGAAGGTAAGCGTGTCAACCCGGCATTTATGTTTGCCGCTATGCTTTGGTACCCAATGATGGAGTATGCCAACAGACTGATATCGAAAGGCATGTCCGAATACGATGCCGTGATGGAAGCAAGCAATAGCATCCTCGATGAACAAGTGAAATCGACTGCGATTCCACGTCGCCATACCGCGACAATTCGTGAGATCTGGCAACTGCAACTGAGATTACCTCGTCGCTCTGGTAAACGTGCCTACCGACTAATGGAACTCAATAAATTCAGAGCAGGCTTTGACTTTCTTGAAATGCGCGGTGAAATCGAAGGCGGTGAAGTTGCGACTCTGGCAAAATGGTGGTCAACTTTCCAATCGGCTGGACGCAATATGCGTCAAGCAATGGTCAATGATCTAGGTGGCTCAAGTTCTCGTCCTGGCTCTCGCCGCAGAAGAACTCCAAAGAAACCAAAGAGCGCTGAGTAATGACTACTTGTTTTATTGCCATCGGCAGCAATCTTTCCGATCCCGTTGCTCAAGCAAAAGAAGCGATTGAAGCACTCAAACACTTGCCTAAAAGTGAGCTAACTTGTTGTTCTTCGTTATACAGCAGTACGCCGATGGGACCACAAGATCAGCCTGATTACATCAATGCTGTTGCACAAATTACTACTGAATTAACGCCACTTGAGCTTCTCGATTGCACACAGCGAATTGAGCAAGAACAAGGGCGTGTCCGTAAGGATGAGAGATGGGGCCCAAGAACTCTTGATCTCGATATCATCCTTTATGGCAATGAGGTGATCGATTCCGAGCGACTAACCATTCCCCACTACGGAATGAAAGAAAGAGAATTTGTTCTCTATCCGCTACTGGAAATCGCACCAAATTTACAACTCCCTGACGGGACTGAGCTCGAAACCTTGGTGAACAATGTGGCACGCAATGGCCTCAGAGTTTGGCTACCTTAGCCAACCCCTAAGTAAGGACTAAAAATGAAAAAAATCACCATCAACGATCTTGTTAAATGGAAACAAGAAGGTCGTAAGTTTGCAACGTCTACCGCTTATGATGCGAGCTTTGCAAGTTTATTCGAGAGTCAAGAAATGCCAGTATTACTTGTGGGTGACTCCCTAGGTATGGTACTTCAAGGCCAAAACGACACACTTCCTGTAACAGTAGAAGACGTTGTTTATCACACTCGAAGTGTACGAGCAGGTAGCCCAAATTGCCTTCTCATGGCTGATATGCCTTTCATGAGCTATGCCACTCCAGAGCAGGCTTGTGAAAATGCCGCTAAGCTGATGCGTGCTGGAGCAAACATGGTTAAGCTCGAAGGCAGTGATTGGCTGGTTGATACTGTAAAAATGTTGACCGAGCGCGCCGTTCCAGTTTGTGCTCACCTTGGTCTAACGCCACAAAGCGTTAATATTTTTGGTGGTTATAAAGTCCAGGGACGTGATCAAAAGAACGCAGATAAAATGGTTCGCGATGCATTGGCTCTACAAGAAGCTGGAGCGCAAATTGTTCTGCTAGAGTGTGTCCCACAAGAGCTTGCGAAACGTATTACTGAAGCTCTTGATGTACCCGTGATCGGTATCGGCGCAGGTAACGTTACCGACGGTCAAATTTTGGTTATGCATGATATGTTCGGTATTTCGGCGAACTATATGCCTAAGTTCTCGAAAAACTTCCTTGCAGAAACCGGCGATATGCGTAGTGCTGTCGCAAAATACATTGCTGATGTGGAAAGTAGCGCTTTCCCAGACGATGCCCATACGATTGCCTAGGGGGAATCATGCAAACTTTAGCTGAAATTGCTGAACTTAGAGAACAAATAGCGCTTCTCAAGCGTGAACAGCGTCGTATCGCTTTTGTACCTACAATGGGAAACCTGCACGACGGTCATCTCACATTAGTGCGTAAAGCTCGTGAGCATGCCGATATCGTGGTGGCGAGTATTTTTGTCAACCCTATGCAGTTTGACCGTGCAGATGACCTGAACAACTATCCTCGAACTCTTGAAGAGGATATGGCTAAACTCACGGCTGAAGGGGTAGATTTATTGTTTACACCTACACCCGAAATCATGTATCCACAAGGCCTAGACAAGCAAAGTTTTGTTGAAGTTCCTGGCATTTCTCACATGCTTGAAGGTGCCTCTCGCCCAGGTCATTTCCGTGGTGTCTCTACCATTGTGACTAAGCTGTTCAATATTGTGCAGCCAGACGTCGCTTGTTTTGGTGAGAAAGATTACCAACAACTCGCGTTGATTCGTCAAATGGTCAACGACCTTGCTATGAACATTGAAATTAT
>ASHK01000960.1 GCA_000695745.1 Vibrio madracius
AAAAACAGCCAGGTTTTATTCTTAAAAAACCACAAAAACATAGGCTGCAGGCCAATTCTTACAACCCTGTCGATAATGCCTACAACATGACTAGGCTTGCCGTTCCCAGAAAGGCGAAAAAGCCGACCACATCCGTTACCGTAGTTAAGATAACCGAGCCCGCCAATGCTGGGTCAAGTTTCAACTTATCTAACACCAATGGAATCAACACACCAAACAGCGCGGCAGTGATGATATTAACCACAATGGCTAGCGCTATGGTTGCACCAAGTATGGGCGACTGAAACCATAAGCCCGCCATAGCACCGATGATAATCGCCCACAACAAGCCATTAATAGCCCCAATACCTAACTCGTTTTTGATAAGAGCAAATCGGTTACCTGACGTAATCTGATTCAGCGCCATCGAGCGCACGATCAGAGTAAGGGTTTGGCTACCCGCAATGCCACCCATTGAACCGACGATAGGCATTAGGATAGCGAGAGCCACCACCTGGGAAATCACATTTTCAAACAATCCAATCGTAACGGATGCCAAAATCGCCGTAAGCAAATTTATACCTAACCAAACGCCACGTTTTTGTGAGCTTTTTAGTACCGGAGCAAACAGGTCATCCCCCTCATCCATACCGGTACCTGCCATTAAGCGCGTTTCATAGATTTCTCGCTGAGTACTCAGTGCAAACTTCCAGTCAATCTCTCCTACTAACAATTTGCGCTCATCAAGAATAGGCAGCGCACTAAAAGAAGAGCGTTCCATGGCTTCCACAGATTCGGCAAGAGTTAGCTTGGCGCTTAATGTTGTCACATGCTCAAGGACCAATTGTTTGATCCGTGTTTTCGGTTCGCTTTTGAGTACATCGCTGTAATCAACCATGCCTCGAAATCGCTTATGCTTATCAATAAGATAGATATGTTCTGGTTGTTCGTAATTGTATTTATCAATCAACAATTTCGCTCTATCTACCGAGATATTAAAAGGAATCGTCATGACCTTTCGGTCTGCCCAACGACCAATTTCATCGTCGTCGTACTCATTCGCTTGATCATAAAGCTCAAGCTCATCTTTCTCTAATAGAGAGATGGCTTCCGCAATAATGTCGTCTGGAAGAGAATCCGCCCACTCAATCAACGATAGGTTATCGAGTTTTGCTAATGTCAGTCTAAGTTCGGTTTCAGATAATGCATCAAGAATGGAAATACGTACTTCCGCACGTGTCTCAGTCAAGACTTCTAT
>ASHK01000961.1 GCA_000695745.1 Vibrio madracius
ACCAAACAAAAGGTTTTGCAACGCAATGGCAAAACTAAAGAACTCTCGACCAGTGTCAAAGTGTTCGGAAATAGGCATCATAAAAATGCCGAATGACTGTCTGATGCCTAAGCTGACGATCAAGATACCGATACCTAGCCACACGAGTGGGGGAAAACGAAAAATACTCATTAATGATTACGCTCTAATGATGGTGGTGAGAATGATCCACAGGACCTGTTGGATTTTGCTGGTGGCAACCCGTATGTACCGCTTGTTTTGCAATGAGATCTAGCAATAACGGGGAGTGGTGCACCGCTATCAAGGTGACAACCAAGAGCAAAAACATTCTCATAAGTTGAGCAAAAATGGATTGTGAAAACATGACGCTCAATGGTGGTTAAAAAAAAGAGCGCGCAGTGTAATGATCCCTTTTGTCCGACTCAAATGACATTTTGTGAATTACTTTATGCATTTTGTGCATAGATTATGAGTCCAGATATCGGTGGCTAATATCAAGATGCGTGTGACCTAAAGTTAGGTATATAATCTTGCGGTAACTAGCATGGAAAACGACAAATGAAGTACGATTGGATCCTTTTTGACGCCGATGAAACCTTATTCCACTTCGATTCTTTCGGTGGCATGAAGCTCATGTTTGAGCGCTTTGGCGTCAACTTTTCTCGAGATGATTACGAGGAATACCAACAGGTAAACAAGCCTTTGTGGGTAGATTACCAAGATGGAAAAATTACAGCAGAACAACTCAAATGCATTCGTTTCGAAGGGTGGGCCAACAAGCTGGGTATTACTCCGCTTGAAATGAACAGTGCGTTTCTTGAAGCGATGGCCGATATTTGTACTTTGCTGCCAGGTGCAAAAGAACTGCTTGATGCGCTTAACGGCAAGGCCAAACTAGGCATCATCACAAATGGTTTTACCGAGTTACAAGCTATTCGTTTGCAACGCACCGGGTTAACGGATTACTTCGAACATGTTGTGATATCGGAAGAAGTCGGAGTCGCTAAACCTGATCAAGGGATTTTCCAGCATGCTTACCAATTGATGGGCTTACCTTGTAAGTCAAGAATACTCATGGTGGGTGATAACCCTGACTCTGATGTCTTGGGCGGCCTTAACTTCGGTATTGAAACCTGTTGGTTGAACACGCAAGGCCAACAAAGACCAGAAGGGATTGCTCCACACTACGAAGTGGCTTCTCTTACAGAGCTTAAACACACCTTACTTGCCTAATTCCCCCACGCCTTCGCTTATTGCGAAGGCGATATAATGACACTCCGGATTTGAATATCCGTCTTACTCTTCCTATGGTTTAGAGTACAACCAAAGTTTGCCCTAATTATTGCACTGTATTGTACAAACAGGCGTAAAAGTTACTAAAGCAACGTTTTTTTTGGCACCGAAGAGTGTCGCTCAACACTAATAACGTATTGAATCGGCTAGATTTTGAATAGACGAATAAAGTTGATGTAACGCAGTAGCTTTATCACATAGATCACATAAGGAATTGTGTAATGGGTAAATATGTCTCTACCATACCCTTGTTGTATTTTTTCGGAGCCATGAGTGCTTCGTCATTCACTTACGCCGATGAACGTTTTCGAGTTGGCGAAGAGAAAGCTCGGGTTTGTATGACCTGTCACGGTGCTGACGGCATCTCTAGTATCGAATCCTATCCCAACTTACGCGGCCAAAAAATGGGGTATCTCATGACCGCGCTACGCAGCTATCAAACCAGAGAACGTTCAGGCGGACTTGCTGTACTGATGCAGCAACAAGCGGATGCTTTGAGCGAACAAGATATTTCAGATATCTCCTACTACTACTCTCAGCTTGGCTCTGATGACGCGAAACAATAAGGAGCGCTTTTATGGACACAACGTCTCCTAACTACAGCACTAAAGTTGTCAGATATTTTATCATCGCCTCATTGATTTGGGCCCTAGCTGGCATGACGATTGGCGTCATCTTAGCGGCTCAATTATATTGGCCTGCGCTTAATCTAGACTCCGAATATTTCCAGTTTGGGCGACTTAGACCACTTCATACTTCTGGTGTCATCTTTGGCTTTGTCGTCAATATTCTCATGGGTACGTCACTTTATATCGTGCAAAGAACTGGGCACTGCGAAATCTTTAATAAGAGTCTATCTTGGATGGTTTTTTGGGGGTGGCAACTCGTTTTGTTACTGGCCTTAATTTCACTCCCACTCGGTTATACAACGTCGAAAGAATACGCCGAACTCGAATGGCCAATTGACATCCTCATTGTAATTGTTTGGGTATTGTATGCGGTGCTGTTTTTCGGAACCATTGCCAAAAGAAAGGTGACACACATATTTGTGGCGAACTGGTTTTTTGCGGCGTTTATTATCGTGATTGCGATGATCTTTGTGGTCAACAACCTTGAGATGCCTGTCTCCTTTATGAAATCGTATTCGATCTATGCTGGATCACAAGATGCTATCGTGCAATGGTGGTGGGGACATAATGCCGTTGGTTTCTTGTTGACCGCTGGCATCATAGGGATGAACTATTACTTTATACCGAAAGTATCTGAACGCCCATTTACTCTTATCGCTTGTCTATCATCCATTTCTGGGGATTGGTCGGTTTCTATACGTGGGCAGGCACGCACCACTTAGTCTATTCCTCCGTTCCTATGTGGGTTCAAAACATTGGTATCGTTATGTCCTTGATCCTTTGGCTACCGTCATGGGCTGGGGCGTTTAACAGTGCGATGACGTTGCTGCAAAAACAAGCAAAAACTCAAATCTGACTACATCATGTTGTTCTTTTTT
>ASHK01000962.1 GCA_000695745.1 Vibrio madracius
AGACTAAACATGCTATCGCCGGGATAGTGAGAGCCATAAAAGCCAGGTTTTATATAGCAACGCGCCAACGACACCACCTATAATGAAACCCGTTAGTATCGTGACAAACAATTTGGCTTTACGTTTATCAAACGCTTCACCTCTTAGCGTTGAGCCGATCATGATCCCCAAGTCAGTCACGATTCCCGTGACATGAGTAGTTCGAACGACAGCACCACTAAAGGTAGTTTGCCMAGAMGTCGTTTTGTAGCCCGCAGGCCGCAGACGCAAAATAGGTACCGCTTTGTGAACCATTAAGAAGCAGATACGTGGCAATAAGCAAAAAAAGACTCTCGATGCACAGCAGCCATTCATACTGACGCCCTAACTTCAATGACACATTCGAAATAAACAAGCCTGATATTGCTGACCCGGCTAAGAAGCTCACAATAATAGCGAACATATGACCAGCAAGGCTCCAATCGTGGATCAGTTGAGTGCCGAGTAATGTTGCCGTACCGGACAAATGTGAAATTGCCTGATGCTGGAATCCCATGAGCCCTACTGCATTCACCGTCCCTGCTAACAGCGAAAGAACAAACGCACCGGATTCAATCCATCGAGGTAACTTAGAAATCACAACAATCACCTTTCTCAACTACAAACTTTGAAGGCAGCATCATAGTCCTATTTTATCAGTTGTCTTTGATTTAAAGCACATAATGTATTGAGGGCCTGCTAGACCACCTAGATATAGATAGATTCCAACATTCATTGTCGCCTCCTGAAAGTTAAGCTCTTGTGAACTACAGTATTGACTTGCCAAGAATATTTCAACTTTTGTCTAGCTCGCTAACCAAACCAACATGTCCCATAACTGACAACATGACAACCCACCTCGGCCCTAGAACGTTAAAAGACGCCGAAGCGTCTTTTAACCATCAAGCAAGGTGTGACGGTAAATCTTTGCGTTCATAAGCGTCCGCAAAACCATGGTTTCTATCTCTGTGACCTGCCTCATCAAGTCGGATTCTTAAAACGACATCTCGCAAGCGCGCATCGTCGGGTAATTGATAGTAGTCGATAGCTATTTTTGGCGCAGCAATGTTCTCTATGTATCCTTCATCGATCTTTTCAAGATACTCTGTGTAGCTTTTACAAGCCTCTTCTTCAAAGTATCCGACTACTCTGTGTGCTACTTTGGAAGACAATAAATAGATTAACGAATAAACAACGATAAATACCGCTTGGCCCAATAATACAATCAGTCTCTCTAACCAACTTGGTTTCGCAATATCGAGAAAAATCATAAGATGCATCCGTTCATTTTCGGCTTCGTCTAACAATTCGCGAATCCAGCCTTCGTCGTCTTTCATACGGCGCAGTGCTTTCAGGTGGTTAAACATACCCGCCACCATACCAGGCACCGCCGCTATGGTTTCTAAAATAACCGCCCTTTTATCGTATTTCTTACCGTAAAAAAGGTTGAGTACATACTTCAGCAATTTAGTAACAGACAATGCCACTTTTTCGGAAACTCGCTCAGCTCTCTTGTGTGTCAACTTAAAATCTACCATTACCGCTCTCTCCGCGTGATTACTCTATAAACAACATACCTATTTCACTCGCCTCATTCAACTATTTTTGAATAATGCAAATAATAGTTGAATTTGAGTAGGGTTATTATGATTTTGATGATCAATCATAGGAGTGAAATTTGTTTATTTATTCGTAAAGACAATAAGTTACGAGAAAATTATGGGTAAGGGGAAAATGGTTCCAAATGCTTTGTGTGACGATATTACGGCTATTGCGTCTAAGACTATCTCCGAGTAGACACAGACCGTTACACTATTGTCATGGCGAGCTTTTAAATCTAGCTGAAAACGCAAATGGCGCTAACGACCAAATATTTTGAGTTATTAGAAGAATGGAATATTACGATAGGGCTGTTTCGAAGTGACATAAATTGGCAAACAGCCGCAGACGGCTAGGCAACGAGCTTGATGTAGGCCAAGCTCGTTGTGAACAATGGTTGTTTAACTTTGCGCAGGTCGAAGCATGAACCAATATGGGAAGTTTTCACTCTTCGATAACACCTCAAAGCCGCGACGCTCGAATGTTTTCACTACTTTTTCACTGGATGCGACCACATAGGTTGGTTTACCGGCAGCATCAGCTTGGTCTGTCACCGTCTTAATCAATGCACTTGCAAGGCCTTTGCCCCCAGCTTTAGGTGACACCCCTAAGCCCCATAACCAGTAGCAATCTTGTAATGGTGGCACTGCAAGCATTTGCTCACAGACTTCTTTTGCTAGTTCAATTTTGCACGAACCCATCATACGCGTCACGATAGCTAGAAGTTCCATTTTTTGCATGACATCTGGCTGGTGTTTTCCTGGAGATCTCATAATAACGCA
>ASHK01000963.1 GCA_000695745.1 Vibrio madracius
CGAAAGGGTTATCTTTGGGCACACTGCCGTCTGGATGTAATCGAATGATGCTACCTGCATGATTTTGAGTTTGCTGGGCATTATCTCGTTCACCCGCATCACCAATGGTCATATAGAGGTCGCCTTCATCGTCAAAAGCGAGGCGGCTACCAAAATGTCGGCCTGAGGTTACGACGACATTGCTGGAGAATAAATCTTGCCATCCGACGAGTTCTGAGCCGTTTAAACGTGCTTTAGCGAGCGTCGGTGCTCCGCCTTTATCGATAGGTTTGGCATAAGTAAAAATAGATCACATCGTTGTCGGTTGGGCTCACAATAACGTCCATCAAGCCCCCTTGACCTGAAGCATAAACCTCTGGGACGCCAGATACGGGAGTGACTGCACCGGTTTGACCATCAAGGATAATAAGGTCACCTTGACGTAAGGCTATCAAAAATCGATGTTCATCGATGGGTTCGATTGACCATGGTACACCGTCCACGACGGTGATTTTATCCAGTTTGCTGCTCTCAAATTCGCGACTAAACCCGAATGCTGAGAAAAAAACCATTAACGAGATAAACACAATGTTTTGGACGTGTAGGCGCATGAAAGTCTTCCTTGGCGTCGAGCAGTGACGAGCTCATATGAACAGAACGTTATCTGTATGAATATAGACACCTTTCACAAAAAATCACTCACATTCCTTCACTTTTGTCAAAAATGCATTACGCTAGTATCTGAGCAAAATTTAGTCGCATGTATCGTAATGTGTACATTCTGATTAAAATATATGTCACCAAATCAATCTTTCAGCACGTTTATCTGGTTCAATTGTTAATATTATCTTTCAATTTGGTAATCTTACTGGTAGAAATAGCAGTAAGTCGATTTACCAATAAATATTCGACGCTGATTGTAAAACAATAATTACACAAAAACCTCTCGTCTGAATGCCTTGTGCATCAATGAGAGCAAATTGCTGAATCAAGGAGTGAAGATGAAAGCAAGCAAGTTACTTGTCACTGCAGCACTATCAGGCGCGGCGTTACTATCGTCGACTAGTCTCATGGCACAGACGGCCAAAGTGGCGGTATCACAAATCGTTGAGCACCCAGCCTTGGATGCGACTCGTCAAGGTCTAGTGGATGGTTTGAAAGCAAAAGGGTATGAGCAGGGAAAGAACCTAGAGTTTGATTATAAAACTGCACAGGGCAATCCAGCGATTGCGGTGCAGATTGCACGCCAATATGTGGGAGAGAGACCGGATGTCTTGGTGGGTATCGCCACACCAACTGCACAAGCTTTAGTATCTGCAACCCGTGATATTCCGGTTGTCTTTACGGCTGTGACGGATCCTGTGGGAGCAAAGCTGGTTAAGCAACTTGAAAAACCAGGGAAAAACGTAACGGGCTTATCGGACTTGTCTCCAGTCGATCAACATGTTGAATTAATTCAAGAGATTATGCCAGATGTGAAAAGCATTGGCGTAGTCTACAACCCAGGTGAGGCCAATGCGGTCAGCCTAATGAAACTTCTCAAAGAAAGCACCGATAAACGCGGTATTGAATTGGTGGAAGCAACAGCACTGAAGAGTGCAGATGTTCAAACTGCGACGCAAGCTATCGCGGCTAAATCAGACATCATTTATGCCCTTATCGATAATACAGTTGCAAGTGCGATTGAAGGTATGATCGTGTCAGCAAACCAAGCGAAGAAACCGGTCTTTGGTGCCGCGACGTCTTATGTTCAGCGTGGGGCCGTAGCAAGCCTCGGATTTGACTATTACCAAAT
>ASHK01000964.1 GCA_000695745.1 Vibrio madracius
CCCAGTGAACCTGAGGTGTTGCTAGAGGTAGCGGAGCAGATTGAACTAGATACTGACGCGTTTAGAAAGGATTTCTTTTCAGACGAAATCAAACAACTGCTTGCTAAAGAGATCCATTTTGCTCGTAGCATTGGTGGGAATAGTTTTCCGTCTTTATTTTTATCTTACGATAGCACCATAATTGAAGTCCCTATCGATTATAAGAACCTAATGCAACCATTGATTTGATCAGACAGCAGCTCTAAATTTTCGATATAGATAAAAAAACTGCCTCATTGAGACAGGTTTTTTACTACAAACAATGATTACTCTTCAGTATCAGAGCCGTCAGCCGCTAAGTCGTCAGCCGTTGAATCGTCAGCCGCTAAATTTCCAGATTCTGACGTTTGAGCTTCTGCATTCGCTTCCGCTTCCTCGCCTTCTGGTCGCTCTAGCTCTTCCACTTCATCAATGCGCTGTAAACCTACAACGGATTCATCAGAAGCTGTACGGATAAGCGTAACGCCTTGAGTATTACGACCAACTTGACTCACCTCCGCAACACGAGTACGAACGAGCGTACCTGCATCGGTGATCATCATCATTTCGTCGCCTTCTTCAACTTGGATTGCACCAACGACTGGGCCGTTTCGCTCAGAAACTTTGATTGATACAACACCTTGTGTTGCACGACCTTTCGTTGGGTACTCTTCAAGCTCAGTACGCTTACCGTAACCATTTTGTGTCACGGTTAGGATGTCACCTTCATTAGAAGGAACAATCAACGACACCACTTGGTCTTCGTCAGCCAGTTTCATACCACGGACACCTGCCGCTGTACGACCCATGGCACGTACTTTGTCTTCACTGAATCGAACCACTTTACCCTGCTTCGAGAACAGCATGATGTCGCTTTGACCGTCTGTGATATCAACACCGATCAATGAGTCATCATCACGTAGGTTCACAGCAATCAGACCGTTAGCACGAACGTTAGAGAATTGGTCAAGAGACGTCTTCTTAACAGTACCGTCGCCGGTTGCCATAAAGATGAATTTCTCTGAGCTGAATTCACTGACTGGTAGAATCGCTGTAATACGCTCACCTTCTTCTAATGGAAGAATGTTTATGATTGGCTTACCGCGAGCGGTACGACTTGCTAGTGGCAATTGATATACTTTCAGACGGTAGGTCTTACCGCGTGTAGAGAAGCACAAGATATTATCGTGAGTATTCGCAACAAGCAGACGCTCGATGTAATCCTCATCTTTCATCTTAGTTGCACTCTTACCTTTACCACCACGACGCTGTGCTTCGTAGTCGCTTAGGATTTGATACTTAACATAACCTTCGTGAGACAGAGTAACCACAACGTCTTCACGAGCGATTAGCTCTTCCATATCAATGTCATGAACCGCCGCTGTAATTTCACTACGACGCTCATCACCGTATGTTGCTTGAACCAGTTCAAGCTCTTCGGTGATCACTTCCATCAAGCGCTCTGTACTTGCAAGGATGTGCATTAACTCTGCAATCTCTTCTAGAAGTGCTTTGTACTCATCTAGAATCTTCTCATGCTCTAGACCGGTTAGACGGTGTAGGCGAAGTTCAAGAATCGCTTGAGCTTGTTGCTCAGTTAGATAGTACAGACCATCACGGATACCATATTGGTCTTCTAGCCAATCTGGACGCGCCGCGTCAGTACCCGCACGCTCTAGCATAGAAGCTACGCTGCCCAACTCCCAACCGCGAGATACTAGACCTTCTTTCGCTTCTGCTGGTGTTGGTGCATTCTTAATAAGCTCGATAACTTCATCGATATTCGCTAGTGCTAATGAAAGTGCTTCAAGAATATGAGCACGGTCTCGCGCTTTGCGAAGTTCGAAAATAGTACGACGAGTGACGACTTCACGGCGGTGATCAACGAAACACTTCAGCATGTCCTTAAGGTTGAACAGCTGTGGCTGACCGTTGTTCAGAGCCACCATGTTAATACCGAATGTAGTTTGTAGCTGAGTTTGTGAATATAGGTTATTAAGAACCACTTCACCTACAGCGTCACGCTTACACTCGATAACAATGCGCATACCATCTTTGTCAGACTCGTCACGCAGTGCACTGATGCCTTCTACTTTCTTATCTTTAACCAGCTCTGCGATCTTTTCGATCAAGCGCGCTTTATTAACTTGATAAGGGATTTCAGTGACAATAATGGTCTCTTTGCCATTTTTGTCTTCTTCAATCTCAGCTTTAGAACGCATGTAGACTTTACCGCGACCGTTTTATAAGCATCAATAATGCCTTTACGACCACTGATCAGTGCCGCTGTTGGGAAGTCTGGGCCCGGGATATAATCCATGAGCTCATCAATAGTAATGTCTTCGTTCTTGATGTACGCCAAACAACCGTCGATAACTTCGTTCAAGTTATGCGGTGGGATGTTTGTCGCCATACCTACTGCGATACCTGAAGAACCATTAACCAAAAGGTTTGGAATCTTTGTCGGTAGTACGGCTGGAATCTGTTCTGTTCCATCGTAGTTAGGAACGTAATCAACCGTCTCTTTGTCTAGATCCGCTAGCAACTCGTGAGCGATTTTCGCCATGCGGACTTCGGTATAACGCATTGCCGCCGCAGAATCGCCGTCAATTGAGCCGAAGTTACCTTGACCATCGACCAACATGTAGCGAAGTGAGAAAGGCTGTGCCATACGAACGATAGTGTCGTATACCGCACTATCACCGTGTGGGTGATATTTACCGATTACATCGCCAACCACACGGGCAGACTTTTTATATGGTTTATTCCAATCATTACCTAGAACATTCATCGCGAACAAAACGCGGCGGTGAACAGGTTTTAGACCATCACGCACATCTGGAAGAGCACGACCCACGATGACTGACATCGCGTAGTCGAGATAAGAGCCTCTCAGCTCATCTTCAATGTTTACGGGCGTGATCTCTTTAGCTAGATCGCTCATAGAGCCAATATCCCTCTATATTTTGATCGTATACTCGATACGTATAAGGTGACAAAATATAACACATTAATACCGTGTTCGGCATCACTTTCCCTTCGCTTTTATCATGTTGTGACCTTGGTTGCGATTCAAACGTCCACAATTTGCACATTTCGAATCTATGACTCTGAAAATCGTCGAAAAAAACGTCAATTCTAAAGATAAATCGACCGTTGCCCGAAGAATTCTTAAGATTCTTGGGGGTAGAAGATATTTCCAACCACAATTTGCGGTATACTGCGCAGCAACCTTGGAACAAAATCTTGGCAAATATGGATAAGCAACAGAACGTCGACCTAAACGAAATTAAGAAATTTGAAGAGA
>ASHK01000965.1 GCA_000695745.1 Vibrio madracius
ATAACCTAGCTGCGCAGAAATATTTCTACCTGCATTGTGTAACAGGGTGATGTACTCCGCTTTCTTCTCTTCGTCGAACCGAATGATAGGAAAAGATACGGATACAGCGGCAATGGCATGGCCGAATCGGTCATAGACGGGTACCGCGATGCAACGCAGACCCGGTTCTTGTTCTTCGTTGTCTTCACCATAATGACATTCGCGAACGGTGTGCAGTTCTTGGAGTAATTGATCGGTATTTTCGTGAGTTTTATCGGTGTGTTTGATGAACTCAACCGTATCAAGAATGGCACGAACCTCAGATTCCGGAAGATGCGAAAGCAACACTTTACCTATCGCTGTGCTGTAGAGTGGATTGCGACGGCCAACGCGAGAGTGCATACGTAGGTGGTAGCTAGAATCTATTTTGTGAAGATAGATGATCGAACCATCGTCAATGGATCCCAAATGAACGGTTTCATTAGTCTCTTTATTGATGGCACGCATCTCTTTATCGGCAATATCGATAAGATCAACATACTCCAATGACTTAGAGCCCAGTTCAAATAGCTTTAAAGTAAGTGCATACTTATCCGCTTCCCCTTCTTGAGAAACGTAACCGAGCGTTTTCATGGTTTGCAGAAAACGGTAGGTGGTTGCCTTTGACATCATAAGTCGTTGCGACAACTCTGAGACGCCGATTTCCTTTTGCTCACTTAAAACTTGCAGAATGTTGAACACTTTGAGTACCGAAGACACGGCTTCTGGTTGCGTAGACTTATCCATCTATCTTCCTTTGATTTGCTGTTGTAAGCGCGATTATAGCCCTGCAATTTTATCATGTCAGTAATTTCAAAAAGGCTTTTCATAAAAATTAGAACTGAATAGTGAGGCTGGAATCACAAATTCTCATCACAACAAAATAAAAATGAAACATCATTTCAAAAATAACTTTAATGCGATTCATTTTTTGTGTATGTTTAATTTAACAGCAGTGAGAACTTTCTAGAGTTCGCCCTCGAATACATCTATGAAGGAATAAAAAATGATTCTTGATTCATTCAAATTAGACGGCAAAGTTGCCGTAGTAACTGGTTGTGATACAGGTTTGGGCCAAGGGATGGCATTAGGTCTTGCTAAAGCGGGCTGTGATATTGTTGGTGTGAATATTGTCGAGCCGACAGAAACTATTGAACTTATTGAGGCCACGGGTCAAAAGTTTATTGATATACGTGCTAACTTGATGAAGCTTGATGATATTCCGAACATCGTTGACCGAGCGGTGACTGAGTTAGGTCGTATCGATATTCTGGTGAATAACGCAGGGATTATTCGTCGTAACGACGCGATTGATTTCTCTGAGCAAGATTGGGATGACGTGATGAACATCAACATCAAGTCAGTATTCTTCATGTCCCAAGCCGTCGCTAAGCAGTTTATTGCTCAAGGCGAGGGCGGTAAGATCATCAACGTTGCCTCTATGCTTTCATTCCAAGGTGGTATTCGTGTGCCATCATACACCGCATCAAAAAGTGGTGTGATGGGTGTAACGCGCTTAATGGCGAATGAGTGGGCCAAAGAAGGTATCAACGTCAACGCGATTGCACCCGGCTATATGGCAACCAACAACACAGCAGCGCTGCGCGCCGATGAAAAACGTAATGCAGAAATCCTAGAGCGTATTCCTGCTGACCGTTGGGGCACGCCAGAAGATCTTGCAGGTCCGTGCATATTCTTAGCGTCACAAGCATCCGACTATATCAATGGCTATACCATTGCTGTCGATGGTGGTTGGTTAGCACGCTAGTCGGAGACTATTAGGTGATAGACACATACATTGCTGGGCAAATTCTTGGGTTTGTCAGTTATGGTTTAGGTATCGCTACCTTTTACCAAAAGAATGACAAACGGCTCAAAATTTTGATGCTAGCACTGAACGTTAATCACCTTATCCACTTTTTATTGTTAGGCTCGTTAACTTCGGCGTTAGCTTCTGCGTTATCTGCGGTGAGAACAACGGCGGCTATTTACACTCGATCCAAAGTGGTCGCGCTGATTTTCATTGCGTTAAGTCTCATCCTAGGTGCTTTGGTTGCAAAAGATGCTTCCCAGCTTTGGCCTATTTTAGGGACGGCAATCGGCACTTATTCGCTGTTTATGCTTCAGGGCATCGCTATGCGAATCGGCTTTTTGGTAGGTGCTGTGTGCTGGTTAACCAACAATATTATGGTGGGCTCAATGGGCGGAGCTTTGCTTGAGGCGACGCTGTTAATAACGAATTTATCGACCATTTTTAGATTAACTCGAGATGGTCGTCATCGTGCAGCTCACAATGCCTGAGTTGCTGAATGACCAGATGTTGGTCGATGATCCATTTAATACCTTTTATGAAATTTACGGCTAAGGCCGTTGGGGAAAAAACATGAAAATTGCACTGATGATGGAGAACAGCCAAGCGCCAAAAAATGCAATGGTAGCGGCTGAATTGAACACAGTAGCGGGCGGGTTAGGTCACGACGTATTTAACGTAGGTATGACGGATGAGAACGACCATCACCTGACCTATATTCACCTTGGTATTATGGCGAGCATTTTGTTGAACTCTAAAGCGGTGGATTTTGTTGTCACCGGTTGCGGCACAGGTCAAGGCGCTATGATGGCAAGTAACTTACATCCTGGAGTCATTTGTGGTTATTGTTTAGAGCCATCAGATGCATTCTTGTTTAATCAAATCAACAACGGTAATGCTATTTCTCTTGCGTTTGCCAAAGGTTTCGGTTGGGCTGGAGAGCTTAATGTACGCTATATTTTTGAAAAAGCGTTTACCGGAAATCGTGGTGAAGGCTACCCGATTGAACGCGCAGAACCGCAGCAGAAAAACGCGGCTATTTTGTCAGAAGTAAAAGCTGCGGTTTGTAAAGATGTCGTGGCGTCACTTCAGGCAATTGATCAGGACCTCGTGAAAACAGCGGTTGGCAGTGCTCAGTTCCAAGAATGCTTCTTTTCGAATTGCCAAGTGCCTGAACTGGCAGAATATGTCCGTTCGCTTATCGATTAATATATCGATCTAGTGTGTTTCACAGCCGACATTTTTGTCGGCTTTTTTGTAGTGAGAAGCGGCTCATTGTTTACACACGAAATGCTTGTCGGCATGGAGTCGGCGTTTTACTGTGGTAACTAACTTACAGAATTATAAAGAGTAATTAGATGCGAGCGATTCATTCACTGTCGGAGCTGTCTTTAGCTGCAATCCTTCATCCCCTTGAGCAAGATGGCATAGTGACAGAGCGCGCTTTAATGGAAGTTAACGATGCGCAACCACCGCTGCGTGATCCTCATCGGCTGATATCCAATATCTCCCATCCAGAGCTGCTTGAATTTCAGCCGCAGCAAGATAATGGTCACGCTGTCCTAATTATTCCTGGTGGCGGCTATCAGTTTGTCTCCATTGATAATGAGGGTATAGAGGTCGCAAAGGGCTTAAGCGCTATGGGGTATCATGCGTTTTGTTTAAATTATCGGTTACCTAATAACAATGACGGCTCTGATTTGGAACAGCTCACACCGATTGTTGATGCACGGGCAGCATTGAGAGTAGTTCGCCAGTTGGCACCTAGGGCCAAGGTGGGCGTCATGGGCTTTTCTGCGGGAGGGCATTTAGCGGGATGGTTGAGTACCGATAAACGCTCAAGCCGACCAGATTTCACCTGCTTAATGTACCCAGTGGTATCGATGACTTCTGATTTCGCTCATCTGGGAACTTATGAGAATGTTGTGAATGCATTACACGATGCTCAGCAAGTAAGTTTGCTGTCTATTGATAAACGCATTTCCTCCGATGTAGCCCCGATGTTTATCATGCACGCTAAAGATGATGAGGTCGTGGTCGCCGAACATAGTATTAAACTTCACCATGCGTTATTGGCGGCAGCTGTTCCTAGTGAACTTACATTATTTGAGCGAGGTGGTCATGGATTTGGTGCCTATGTCCGCGAAGGAAGTGATGCCAAAGGTTGGCTACAACGGTTTGATGATTGGGTGCATAATCTAGATATGGACCAATAACTGACCGCGAGTATAAGGATTTAAACGCTCACGGTGCATCTTCAGATATCACTGCGATAGTCGGATAATCATATTCTCGTAAAAAAATGTAAAGTCGTCTCAAAGGCTATTGTGTCTTGTCTTCTTGGGTAGGTATCTTCAGACTCACATTTTCGAGTGTTTGACTCTAGCTACTTTAATGAGATCTTGTGATGCTTGCTAAAAGCGTGTCCACAATTTACTGCCTGCTTGCGATACTGGTGATATTTGTATTATCCAGCGGTGTCGTGCGCGCAGAAGTCTCATTGTCGCAATCAGCCATGACCCATTCGCAACTGATGCATGTGAAGTTCTGCAGTCTTGCCTCCGAGACCTTACAAACTGAAGATTCGGACTGTTGTGACCCCGGAGGAAGTTGTGTCGAAAAGCAGTGTTGCTCTCATGGTCATGCATCAGGCTCTGCTTTGGTTGAGGCACAACGCCGCTCTCACCTTGTTCCTTATCGTTACGAACTGACTCAAAGGCTAGTGAGCCTTTATACTAGTGCTGATATGCACTCGCTCTATCGGCCTCCCATCGTTTAGTTCCTATCTCACAGCGCTTCGCTGTTAACAATTTTATTGCGTGATTACTCACGCGTACTTGTTGTGCGTGCAAATAACCTTATTTGCACCGTCCTGTGATGGGAATAAAAAATGAACACTAAATTCAAAGCTGGTGGCAAGCTTAATGCCACACCTCTGTGCTATCTCGTTCGTTGTACTGAAGTGGGAGGTTGTGATGTCGCATAAACAGCTACCTATTTTACTGTTTGTCTCGGTCTGCCTTATTTGGGGAACGACATGGTTCGCCATGGAAGTGGCCGTCCAGACGATTCCGCCAATTTTCGCAACGGGGATGCGCTTTCTCATTGCCGCGCCTCTACTGGTGATGCTGGCGAAGTATTTGAATCAGCCACTATTCTTTCCGAAAGGAAAGCGAGTATGGATGTATGTGGTCGCAATTTTCTACTTTGCGATTCCATTTACGTTGATGATATTTGGCGAGCAATATATTTCCTCTGGGTTAGCCTCGATCATCTTTGCCAACATGCCGATCGCAGTGATGGTTATGTCAAGCCTGTTTCTTGGATTACGCCTGCGCAGAGTTCAGATTGCCGGACTGCTAGTCGCGGTGTTAAGCCTCATTCTGATTCTGGCAACAGAGATGAAATTGGGAGGCAAAAA
>ASHK01000966.1 GCA_000695745.1 Vibrio madracius
AAAGGATTTGTGGAATAACAACCTTGGTCGAGTAGTTTTGCTCGATGGTTTGCTGCGCACAGCGCTTTATTTGGTTTTTTCGACCTGTGTCAATGTCAGCCAATGCAGTAAGACATCGAGCATTTGCTGTTGACTGTCCACAATCCACCCGTTGATTCCTGAGTCTATCATGTGCGGCAGTTCACCGAGTCTAAAGCTAATAACAGGTATTCCTCGAGACATCGCCTCTAAGGCGGCCATGGGAAGACCTTCATATCTTGATGTAATTAGCAGAAGATCTATTTGCGGCCAGACGTTATTCATAGTTTGTTGGTGACCGTGAAAGGTAATGTTGGCTAAGTTCAGTTGTTTAAGTTGTGGCTCCAAAGGCCCTGAGCCATAAATATGAAAGGAGTGTTGGGGAAACTGTTGGGCGACACTGATAAACGTATCCGGGCCTTTCTCAGGCTAAGGCGCCCTACAAATGCAATGTTTTTATTGGTGGAATCAAGGTAGTGGGTCTGGGGGACGAAGTTATTAATCAATTCGCTAGAGTATGGGATTTTGCTTTGAATTGCTCGGCTGACACAAATTCTCCGATGACTGAGGACAGCACTGATGCGATCGATAGCATCATACCAGCGAACCCGGCCTAATTGGCTTTTCCCCAGCGTGAAACGAGGACACAATATGTATGCCCGATGTAGCGCCGCTTAGACGAGACAAGCGTAACAGTATGTTGGCTTTATAACCATGCGCATGAATCACAGAGGGTCTTTTTCCATCTTGAGAAGAAGCTTTGATTGCTTTATTAATTCTAAGCCAGACTGGTTGGCTAGCGTAGTCGGTATCTAGCTGCTGGGTATCTATGTTATGGCTTCGAAGGTGAGTGAGCAGAGGCGGTGTAGGTTGATGTGACGTCAAAAAAACAACCTTGACGTTCTGTTTAACGCGATCAACCCTTTAGCGAGCTCCAGTACATGCGTTTCAATACCGCCAAAAGTACTGCTGTCTAGTAGTAACCAAATGTGCTCGTCATGATGCACTGTCTTCCGCCTCCCAAGCTTGCTTTTTACGATAGACAGTCGAAGGGCTGAGCTCTAACAATACCGCCGCGTTGAGAACATTGCCGTCACAAAAATCGATAGCTTGCTGTATGGTTTCTCGCTCCACTTGCCACATAGGACGAATGCTAATTGAATGCGGCTCGTGGTCATTGATTGCTTGAGGTTGTGTGGGTGCAAGATGAACGGTGTCTGCCATAGTTTGGCTGGTGGTACTGTTTTCTGGAGCTGTCTGCTGAACGACCGACAGGCGGCTTTGAGGGGCGCCAGAATGAGAAGCGGTAAGCGTTCTAGTCTGGGCGATTTCGGGAGGTAAATGGTTCACACCCAATGATTTTTCATCATTTAGTACCACGATGCTACGTATGACGTTTTGCAGCTGTCGAACATTACCAGGCCAATCGTATCGCTTAAGGTAACGCTGTGCTTCTTTGGAAATAGACTCAAAGCGGCGTTTATCTTGCTTGGCATAGTTCTTCAAAAAATGTTCAGCTAGGATAACTATGTCGCGGTCTCGCTCACGCAATGGTGGCATATCAATGGGCACGACATGTACACGATAATAGAGGTCTTCACGGAAGCGACCTTGTTTCACTTCCTCTAATGGATTGCGATTTGTCGCGCAAATAATGCG
>ASHK01000967.1 GCA_000695745.1 Vibrio madracius
CCCGCAAACCGCAGAGATCGAGTCTCGTTGTGTTCATATGTTAGCGGATCTGTGGCATGCACCAGATGCCGAAAACCCAATGGGCTGCTCAACTACAGGTTCGAGTGAAGCCGCAATGCTTGGTGGTATGGCATTGAAATGGGCTTGGCGTGAAAAGATGAAGAAGCAAGGCAAACCAACCGACAAACCAAACCTTATTTGTGGTCCGGTTCAGGTATGTTGGCATAAGTTTGCTCGTTACTGGGACATTGAACTTCGTGAAATCCCAATGGAAGGTGATCGCCTTATTATGACTCCGGAAGAGGTGATTAAACGTTGTGATGAAAACACAATAGGCGTGGTACCAACTCTGGGTGTTACCTTTACTTGTCAGTACGAACCGGTAAAAGCGGTGCACGAAGCTCTAGATAAGCTTCAAGAAGAAACGGGTTTAGATATTCCTATCCACGTTGATGGCGCGAGTGGCGCATTCCTTGCTCCTTTCTGTGATCCCGATTTAGAGTGGGATTTCCGTTTGCCACGTGTTAAATCGATTAACGCGTCTGGTCATAAATTTGGTCTTTCACCACTCGGTGTTGGCTGGGTAGTTTGGCGTGATGCTGCAGCATTGCATGAAGATTTGATCTTCAATGTTAACTACTTAGGCGGAAACATGCCGACATTCGCATTGAACTTCTCTCGTCCAGGCGGACAAATTGTTGCTCAGTACTATAACTTCCTAAGACTGGGTAAAGAAGGTTATAAGAAAATCCACGACGCCTGCTACGAGACCGCGCGCTACATCGCTAAAGAAGTCGAAAAAATGGGAATGTTTGAGATCATCTACGACGGTCATGGCGGTATTCCAGCCCTAAGTTGGTCTATTAAGAAAGGAGCGAATCCTGGCTTTAACTTATATGACCTATCGGATCGTATTCGCTCTCGTGGTTGGCAAATTGCGGCTTATGCCATGCCAGCAGACAGAGAAGACTTGGTGATCATGCGTATTTTGGTTCGTCACGGCTTTAGCCGAGATTTGGCGGACTTGCTCATCTCTGATCTACAACATTGTGTTGATTTCTTTGAGAAGCATCCAGTAGTCAATGGTAGCGATGCTGATGAGTCTAGCAACTTTAACCACGGTTAATGTTGCCACCGCTCTAAGTAAACGGCAGAGTGATGCAGTGCATCACTCTGCTGCTTCAATCACAATGTATCAGGTGAGATCATGTCTTTTCTTTTTAATTACTTATCTGAAAACCCATTTGTTTTTCTTTTTCTATCTCTTGCGATCGGGTACCCATTAGGCCGTATTTCTGTCAAAGGTGTTAGCTTGGGAACAACCGCAGGCACGTTAATCGTGGGTGTGGCGCTAGCGTTAACCTCTTTCTCAGTGTATGGGTTAAAGATCGAAGAGCCCGGGCTTGTATCAGACATCTTTTTAATG
>ASHK01000968.1 GCA_000695745.1 Vibrio madracius
ACAAACAACCTTAACGTCAATACGGAGTGAGCATTAAGTTCAGAACTTTATTATGACGTAGGACTATAATTAGAAAAACAGTAAAATGAGTAAATTACCCATCATATTAACTGGTGCAGTTTTGTCATTTAACTTATATGCTCAGCCATATATGGGCATTAAGTTGGGTTTGAATGAAACCACTAACTCCTGCAATCTAGATAGTACATGCAACAGTAGAAGCTTTTCAGGTTCATTGCTACTTGGTTATGATTTTAATCATTATGTTTCAACAGTTTATAGCTTTGACTATCTCGGAAAGTATAAAGTTCCGCTTGGGTATCAACAGATTGATAATTCTGGTTTTGGTGATCTATGGTCAATGTCATTTATGCCAAAATTGCGGTTACCTGTTACAAATGACCTCGCATTTTATTACCAGTTAGGTGCGGCTTTCATGGTTATGGAACACGGATCGGAATTGACACCTACTACTTCGCTAGGAATCGAGTATAAATTAGATGATAGAATAAGCATAACATCTGATTATCAATATTATGCAGAGCTGAATGACAACGCTATTAAAAAAATGGACGTGAATTATCTCTCACTTGGCTTAATCTATCGCTTTGGTGCAAGTGGCACTAGTTTAAACTCATCAAATAAAAATCAAACATGAAAAAAATCAAACATTTTGATCCATCAGAGAGTCTATATGAGAAGAGCGTGACTTCCTATGCAAAGCATGATGAAGAATTGACAGACATTTACTTCAACACAAACAAAGCCGAATTTGACGATAGTAATATTGATAAAATACAACCATTGATTGATATATTAAACTTATATCCTGAAGCGAAATTAACACTAGTGGGACATAGCGATAATACTGGCTCTTCTTTGTATAATATGCAACTTTCAAACAAACGTGCTCAAACAGTAGAAAACGCGTTTACTAAAGCCGGTATCGATGTTTCTAGGATAACGGTGGTAGCTAAAGGAGAAGAAGAACCAGCCTCGACAACAGTACGGTTCAAGGAAAATCTAAGAATCGGCGAGTTCAAGCTTGGATACCTGAATTTCGATACTATAGGTAGGAAAGTCCCTCGTTATATGCGAGGGACATAGCACTTAGCTTTCACCTTCTTCGAAGATCCTAACCAAGTCTACTGTAGTTTTCACATTGAGTTTTTGTAATACCCTCGCTTTATATGTGCTGACCGTTTTTTGGTTTATACCAAGCTCATAGGAAATATATTTATTACTAAAGCCAGCAATAAGCAATTTGGTGACATCAAACTCCCGTTGAGACAGCATAGAGAACCTGCCCTGATTACTGCTCTCACCACTTAGCTCATTTACAATCTTCTGAGATATGTTATTGACCAATTCTCTTATATCTGGATTTCTTTCTATAATGACAAGCTTTTCACCAATGTTTTTAATTTGCGTCGTTACAGAATCAGCAATCACTATGAATTTCAATTCTGAAAGTACTGATGTATCGAAACTGCTAACAAGAGTGTTATAGATATCTTTTTCAATAACAAACCAGTTTATTGGTAAATCTCTGAGGTGGTTTGGAAGGTCGTCAATCTGTTTCAATGTTACCACTTGCGAACCCTCAAGATCCCTCGAGAGTAGTCTAGCAATTGCAGAAGTGCTTTCGCTATACATATCCAGAACCAGAATAGACAACTGCTCGTAACTTCGATCAGTTATATTTGATTCAAGTCGATATAGGTCAGCATATTTGCATATCTCTTTCATGTGCATAGGTTTGCCAGTATAAAAGCCTTGGCATACATCGACACCAATTTCTTTCAAATACTCCCAAGTGGCTACGTCTTCTACCCCCTCAGCTACGCAGTTTAGTCCTAGTGACTGTGCTAATTTTAAGGACAAGTTGGTAATTTGCTGTAACTTGTAGTTGTCTAAAACTGACGATATAAAAGTGCAATCAATTTTTAACTCGGTAAAAGGAAGATCTACTAATTTATCAAGAGATGCGTAGCCAGTACCAAAATCATCAAGAGCGATCCCAATACCGTATAACCTTAGTCTGGCTAAATTTGCTAACGAAAAAGATGAACTGTTATAAGCTTGCTCTTCGGTTAATTCAATTGTTAGGTTGTTTGTCGAAAAGTTATTTTTTTTACATACTTCAAGAATAATGTCACAAAGATCCAACTCTAGAAGTGTTTGGGAGATGTTTACCGATAATTTAACATCATGACCAATTGTGTTCATAGCCTTCGTTGACTTGTCAAGTACTAATATGAACAATTCTTTCTCAAAGCCTAGTTTTTCAATATTTGGTAAAAAATCATTAGGAGGCACTACTCCGTATGTCTGATGCTCTAACCTAACCAGCGCCTCAATACCAAATAATCGTCCAGATTTGAAATCGAACTGAGGCTGGTAATGAACAAAGAAACGATCATGTAAAAACGCCTCTAAGATATCTTGATCAGTTAGGTCATGTGAAAGGTTTTTAATAGCACTCTTTTTTGATTGCTGTTGATATTTTTGTAGTATATTTTCTAGCCCTTCAAAACTAAAAGGTTTGGTCAGAACATCAACAAAGCTATATCCGATTAAGTTGCACACACCTCGAGTTACACCCAAAATAGAATCTTCAACAGAACTAGTAATGACAACACCGCCAACTTTTTCTTTTTCCA
>ASHK01000969.1 GCA_000695745.1 Vibrio madracius
TGAAGAGCTGAGCCGGATTGTTGAACAAGGATTTGGTGAAGACAATGAAGAATTTGTCGACGGTATGGTGGCGATATCGGTGCCTATTGGCTCCGATGCATTAAGTTTTGGCTATCTATTTTGCCATGCACCGAGCTTTCGTACCTCGTTGGATAAGCTGAAAACACATCTCCCAGAATTACGCTCAGCTGCGCAAGAAATTTTAGACTTTACACTCGGCGAGCTAAAGATTGAGTAGTTTGATCTGTCCCCAAAATTACCGTATGGCATAAGTCGTTAGCGAGAATTTGTGACAGGTTGAGATATTAATTTTTATCGGTCTCGAGTATGTTATTGCTTCCAATCCAAGGGAGCATTAGACATTGAAAACCAGCAACGCAATGTACCAACCCCATATTCAGCAGCATTTAAAAGACACGACAAAGTTTATTAATGGGTACCTAAAGTCTGGCAAAGGTGAGTTGACGGCGTCTTTAGATAGCCAAAACCAAATCAAGATCCGCAACGCTGAAGGAGCGGTCGTCAAAACCTATGATGGCGAGAAAATAGCGAGAAGAAAGCGGGTGTTGACACCTACGTGTAAGGAATAGGTCTAACTTGAAGGCTAGACCTATTTGAGGTGTCTTAAACTTAGCGAGTCTACTTTACACTTGTTCGCTTGGGTGACCCCACATGCGCGGCTCAGCGTAAGGACCTGTCATTGATGATGTAGACTCTCCAACGCCTTGCAAGGCGTTTGGAGTGAGTTCTCGTGCAAACCAACATTCCAATGGTGCTTGTGTGCTCACTGGCGGTAGAACATTGTGCGGCGTATTGTAGCGATTACCGTAATGGAAGGTTCTCCCATAACAAAAATAACGTCTGCATCTAATTCACTTTCGGCTTGTTCCATCAAACGTGTCGCGTAGCCTTTCCCTTGATACTCTGGCAGTACAGCCAATGGTGCAAGCACATAACATTTAAGATGCGGTGCAGCATCGATAGTGATTGGTGTATAACATGCATGAGCCACACCTTGATAAACGATGGAGTAGCTTCCATCGAGAATTAGATTGTCGGCAAATTCCGCATAGAGTTTGGCATGTCTTTCATCATAGAGTCCTCCTGCAGCGGCGAAAGCTTCATATTGAATTTGGTATGGTGTTTTCATTCTATTTACCTCGTTAATGTAATTGTCGTCAGCGCAAAGGTTATGGTTTCACTGTTTATCGTATTGCTTGTTTGACGAGTTTTTTTCTAGTCAAAGGCATCTAAATCCATTGTTCTATTTGCAGCGCACAATCCTGTTGGTAGTGACTGTCTCTGCCATACTTACAGCCAATGGAAAAGCTGTACCTTTGTTTTGACTGACCGATCAGTCGGTTGTTAATTTCAAAAAATCACGCTATTCGCTGTGCGTGATTTTAAGTGAATCCGTTAACAATATTTGTTGATGAATTCTTGTTTGACGGCTTCTATTGGAAAGTCATCATTTAGTAGATAGTTCATAGCAATCCCATCTATCTCAGCGATG
>ASHK01000970.1 GCA_000695745.1 Vibrio madracius
ATGTTTGACGTCAGATCCTCTCATCGAACCTGTCAAACAACACACAGTGCGAGTTCTTGGCTGATGATGAATACCATTCAGATCGACCATAACAAAGTCCGCTAGGGCTCCTTCTTTTAGTACACCGAGCTGCTTGTTCATCATACGTCCGCCATTTCGTGTTGCCATGCAAAGTGCTAGCTCAGTATTGGCTGACTCTGGGTCAAGTTCTCGGATATGTTGAAGGAGTTGTGCAGCCTTCATCGCCTCAAACATGTCCTGCCCTAGCACTGCCACGCCATCTGTACCGATACACACATTAGCACCTGCCTGCATCAGAGGGCCTAGTTGAATAATACCGGACGCTAGATACTGATTTGAAATTGGGTTATGAACCACCGTTGCTTTAGCATCACCAAGCAATTGAATTTCTTCTTCATCAAACCAAATACCGTGAGCCAAGCTTGTTCTGTGACTTAGAATCCCTTGCTTGTGAAGCCACTTGACTGGACGCATGCCATAAACCGATTGAAAAATCTCCACCTCGAATTTTGATTCACTACAATGAGAGTGCCACACCACATCGTGATCACGAGCTAATTCATATGCCCCTATCATTAGCTCTGGGTCGAGATACACGACATTCTCTGGTGTCGGATAAATTTCTACCAATGAACCTGACGGTTTCTCAAGCAAACAGGCACGTGTAATCTCTAGCTCTTCTTTCGCGGTATATTGAAACAGTCTAGGATCACAATTCATCAAGTGACTGCCTTCCACCATTTGGCCGTAAATACCTCGAGCAACCGCACCTCGAACGCCACTTCTTCCATAGCATTGGCCGCGCCGATAATTGTATTTTCGTCTACAGGCGCATAGTGATTATCAATAATCGATGTGGTGCCCGATAATGCCCCGTGTAGCGCACCCAATCTAACCGCGTTGATCGCATCTTTGGAATTAATATTAGCGGACAGGGGCATCATGAATTTAGCTAGCCAAGGCAATAATGACAGTCCATCACCCAAAGTTTTACCCAGATTTTGAAACAAGTGAGTGTGTCCATCGACGAGTCCAGCCATCACCACTAAGTCAGTAAAATCAACCGTATTCTTCGATGATTCAATACGAGATTTCACTTCGTCAATAGTACCAATTGCGACAATCTTGTTGCCTTTGATAGCAATGGCTCCGCTACGAATATATGGATTCTCAGGGTCCATAGTAACGATATCGCCGCCAGTGTAGAGCGTATCAACGCTTAATTTTTGTGTGAACATTATTAATCCAATCTTGCTTTATTATTTGTCGTTTGTTTAGCAACGTGCTTACGCCGCCAAAACGGTAAATCACGCTACTTTATATTCCGGTTGTCTCTGCTTGAGACGAAGTCTAATCAAAACAGCAGAAATACACAGGAATACAGAAAAGAGGCTAATTGGCGCTAGAATAAAAGCACCTTCCACACCGAATAGGTCATTTGCGAAACTCGTTACCGTTGGTGAAGACATGCTGCCTAAAGTTCCTGCGGTTAGCATTATGGTCAGCGCTCGAGGGTTTACGCTCAGTTCGGCACCAAAAGACACCACTGTTTTATATGAGCCTGCGCTAAACATCCCATACGCGCCTGCTGCTAATATGAATACTTGAGTCGTTGGGGATAGGTATAGAATAGACGTTGCTATCGCCATCAGAGGTGTCATTAGCAATAAGAACTTTGATACCGTCAACACCGGGCGGCCGAGGATAAATACCACCAATAATGTCGCAGGCATCGCCATCGCCCAATAGTTGCTATCGCCGATCCACCTTCCATAAGGGTCCCATTCATTCCGTTCGACAACAAAAGTGGAGACCAAATAGAGAACAGMGATCTGTCCAAATAGCAATAAGAACGCCGCTAGTGCCAGCAACCAAACTTCAACACTTATTTTCGAGTTTGTACCCGCCGATGCCTTGTTATCACTAAGAAAAGTTTCAGGAAATCTATTAAAAATAGATAGTAATGCACATATTAACGATACCACCGCCATTACAATATAGCCGCTATACCATGGCAGCCCATTACTTAATAAATAGGAGGCGGTGACTGGTATCGTAAATCCTGCACAAGTAAAAGCAAGGTCTGTTGAAACCAATGAAGAAGCACGATATTTGCCTTGGTACAAAATCGATAGTGTGACGATAGAGTTAGACAAACCAAGCCCAATTAACGCTCCAGACAATCCCATTAAGACTTTCACAGCCTCAATGGATGGCACAACCGACATCGCAAACATAATGACCGTTAATGGTATATAACTAATCAAAAATATACTTTTTATCTTCAACCAGCGATAAATAAAGTTACTTGCTGTTGTCCCCACTAGTACACCCGTTAATAACCAAGAGAACACTCTAGCGGCATCTGACGAACTGATGTTGAAAGCGGATTCGATTCCTAGCTTAACCACCCCCATCTGAGTTAACAGACCAGCCATAACAAAATAAGCAAGCAAGCAAACACTGGTTGCACCTAATTTACCTGCAATAAAACTGGGTATTTTCATAAACATTCCTTCCGTATAGTTTTCACCAACATAAGCATTAGGATAAATAACAAAATTGAGTTAATTAATTTAGGTTTTAGTCATACTTTATTGGCTAACTAATATTAGAATAACGATGTCCCAAAACAATAAACATTAGTATCAATTGTGACAAATAACCCAATAAACAAACACTTGTGATGTGAATAATGCATTTACAGTAAAAGATATTAAAATCCTTTAAATCATACACTTACACAAAATTATCAAAAAGAAAAACACAATTATTTAATAAACAAATAACAACAAACAAACAGCGGTAGAACATAAGTTTCTCAGTTGTTTTATAAACCAATTAGACAATTGATAAGTCATTGTTTCAAATGATTTTACTCAATTTTACCATTCAATATTAACCCGCTTCACAGAGCTGTTTTTATGCGTAGTCAATCACAGAT
>ASHK01000971.1 GCA_000695745.1 Vibrio madracius
AAGCACCCTTTTCTGTCGAGGCTATGCGTGTCCGTAACAAGTCATAGCCATCTCGAGAACTTTCATGTCATTGATCATCAAGATACGAGTGACTACTTCGACGTCATCTCTATCCACGCCAAAAATTGTCACCCTTTAACAAAAATTATTGAGAATCAGGAGATTAGAGTCGTTGCGGATCTCAACGAGCTCAACTCAAACCCCAGAAACGACAGACTGCGACAATTAGGCCACCGCAGTAGTTTTACAATGGGACTAAAAATTGACGAACGGCACGGTGCACTATTGTTCTTTAACGCCACCAAACCGGACTATTTTAGTAGTGGAACGCTTCATTCGGACCTGCTGTTTGTAAAAGAAGTCATTACTAGCCTCCTTTGCCACGATAGATACAAACATCAGATGTTTCTTCAAGCTTTGCAATTAGCGCTGCGTATCAGCCACAAGCGTGATCCCGAAACGGCTGATCATTTGCAGCGGATGAGTTTGTACAGCAAGTTGTTGGCGGAGTTGCTCGCCGTGAAATTACCCGTAGATCATCGTTTCATTCAATGGATTGAGCTTTACTCACCATTTCATGATATCGGCAAATATCGGATTCCAGACATATCCTGTTTAGTCCTCATCGCTATACCCCCGAAGAAAAAGCGATCATGGATAAGCACGTGGATTATGGGGTCGATATTATTGATGATGTATTAAACAATATCGATGTCCTGACGGCTTCGAGCGCAGAGGTGACCTTTCTAAAAAATATCATTTACTGTCACCATGAAAGATTTGATGGTCGGGGCTATCCGTGTCAAATAGGTGGCGACAACATTCCCTTAGAAGCCCGAATTATCACTATTGCTGACGTATTTGACGCACTACTGAGTCGGCGAAGTTATAAACATGCTTGGACAATGGAAGATACTCAACGCTATATCCAGCAAGAAGCGGGTCGCTTATTTGACCCTATCATAGTAGAAGTGTTACTTAACAATATTGATAAGTTCAAAGCTATCTATCAACGCTTCCCACCGGAAACTCTAGCGGAAGATTCTGTTGCGTAATGAGGCCAGCGATAAAGTGAGAAGCTCTCACCTCTTATCGCCGACGCGTAGTCTTGCTTATAAATCAGATAAGGGCTCCCTCTCTACGCTCGTCTTTTGAGTTTCTTCTGGGACCAGAGATAATAAGCCTGTTATCACCAAAGCCGCGATACCGGACATAGTCACTGGTGAACCTAAAATGGTTTGCAGTAGCTTTGGTGCTTCTTTAAGTAAATCCGGCACCAGCATAACGCCCAGGCCAAGTCCAAGTGAAATCGCTATCGTCATAATACGACGTCTATCTAAGGTCTCATTAGCGATGATTTTTATCCCAGCAGCGGCGACGGTTCCAAACATCACTAGCGTTGCACCACCGAGCACTGGTTTGGGAATCGTCATTAAAATCGCACCGAGTATCGGAAACAGACCCAAAATAAATAAGATTGCAGCGATAAAGTAACCAACGTAGCGACTTGCAATACCTGTAAGGTGGATCACGCTGTTATTTTGACTGAACGTGGTATTGGGGAAGGTATTAAACACCGCAGCGACCATTGAATTTACCCCGTCTGCCAGCACCCCAGCCTTTACTCGCCTGATATATTGCGCGCCTTCAATCTTTTGTTTTGAAAATAGACAGTTCGCCGTCAGGTCTCCTGTCGACTCGATGGCGGTGATTAAATAGATAAACGCAATAGGCACAAAGGCATGCCAGTCAAAAGCAAAGCCGTATTTAAAGGTACTGGAAT
>ASHK01000972.1 GCA_000695745.1 Vibrio madracius
ATCCCCGTCCTATACGATCATTAACGATACCCCTACTCGCTGGATGACTATTTTCTAGGAAGGATCGCCVTCTACAATTCGAATCGACCACTGAGACGGGTTTTTACCCGCTAGATAAAGGTCATGATGCACTGCTTGCTCGTCTTGCCATTATTGAAACGGCGCAGTCTAGCATTGATGTTCAATACTATATTTTTCGTGACGATGAAGCCGGTAACTTAATTGCGTGGCGCTTGTTCGAAGCGGCAGAGCGTGGCGTTCGAGTTAGGTTATTACTCGATGACATGCAAAAATACGACGACAGCGACCTGGTACGTTTTAGCAGTCATCCGAACATTGAAGTACGTATGTTCAACCCTCATCATTTAAGATCCGCTCGTGGTATTGCCATGCTCAGCGATTTTGAACGACTCAACCATCGAATGCATAACAAATCTCTCACGGTTGATGGTGTGGTGACGATCGTCGGGGCAGAAACGTTGGGAATGAATACTACTCTATTGAATCAACAGTAGAGTTCGCGGATCTAGACCTACTTATGGTCGGTAAGTCCGTAAGACAGGTCAATCGCCAGTTCGATCTCTATTGGAACAGTGACTACAGTGTCCCAATTGAATGGATCACTCCACAGATGGAGCACTACACCGACGCCGATGTCGAAGCCTGGGTTAATAATCTAGGCTTGGAAGCGAAGTTCTCTGGCGGGGTTTATGACTTTGCTAAGTTGCCTCTTTATACCGATCTCATCAATGGAACCATTGATTTGTATTGGGGAGAAAGCGACTTGTTATACGACCTGCCAAATAAACCAGACAGCAAACAAAGCACCCTCATCGATAGTTTAGGCGCTGTCTTAGACGAAGGCGAAACATCGTTGGTCTTCATTTCGCCCTACTTCGTTCCCACCGCGCACGGAACCCAAGAGTTAGTGAATGCTGTGAAGGATGGTCTAGAAGTAGTCATTATTACCAATTCCTTGGCGTCGAATGATGTGTTTGCCGTTCACGGTTGGTACGCGAAATACCGACAAGAGTTAGTGGAGGGCGGCGTACAACTTTGGGAAGTGAAATCTCATGCTGAGATCAAGAAAAACTGGAGTCTGACTGGCAGTAGTCGCTCGAGTTTACACACCAAAGCGATGGTTATCGACAAAACCAAAATATTTGTTGGATCAATGAACTTAGACCCGCGTTCTGCACACTTGAATACGGAAATGGGCGTCGTGGTAGAACAACCGCAATATGCTCAAAAAGTCTACAACGATATTATGCGAGAAATTCCAACGACGGCGTATGAGATTGCCATTCAAGATGGCGATATAGTTTGGATAGACCACTCAACTGGCGACATACTCACCTCTGAACCTGACGCCAGTATCTGGCGCAGAATGGGGGCGTGGTTTAGTGGGATTTTACCTATTGAAGAGCAACTTTAGTGGTTCGACAAAAACTAAAAAAGGTAGCCTTGGCTACCTTTTTTCTCACTCTTGAAAGTTGTTATGCTTTCTTAAGATCACGAGCTGGGTAAGTTAGAGACATGCCGTCTACTTTAACGTGAACGTAGTGGCCACCACTGCTCATACCAGTAACAACCATCTGACCTAGATCGATACCTTTTGTTGCAACAACAACATCATCAATAGCAAACATTTTGAACCCTTAATTGGAAATAAGATTAACAGCAATCTTTCGGGCGCTATTGAAGCAAAGTTGATGGTTTTGAACTAATCTGATTTTTTGTCGTTTAGACAAGATTATTTTGTTGTCATAGGTGTAAAAAAACCACCGCTACAGCGATGGTTTTTATCAATTAGAATCAGTATCTTATAGTGATACTGAGCCAAATGCTTGGTGCCAAACTGTGTGGCGATTTTCACCACCGTTTTCTCTCTTACGTTCTTCAGCTAACCAACATAGAAGCTCCCAACCAAAGCCAGCAGCGATGATGCCGTCTTTGTCTGTTGGATCCGTATCTGGCGTGTATTCTGCAATATCTGCCCCTACCAAACGGACTTTACCTGATGCCTTCACTTTACGAATAATATCGTAAACTTGCAGGTGAGTAAGGCCGAATGGATCTGGGCTTGAGTTTGAACGACAAAACGCGGTATCCAACGCATCCAGATCAAAGGTAAAGTATACCGGACCGCCATCGCCACAAAGTTCAATGATCTTATTGGCAACCGCATCTACACCTTGCTCGTACACTTCATTGGTGGTGAAGCCTGTCGTCCCAAATGCAATATGGTTACCTTTTACTAGGGCCGTTTGACGACCACGCATACCAATTTGTACCGTACGCTCTGGGTCTGCTAGACCTCAGAATAGAGCTTTGGCAGCCAATGGCCTGACGTGTATGGGTAGTCAAAGTCTGCACGTGTAGACAAGTCGTAGTGAGCATCGAAGTGAATCACTCGCAGCGGACCATACTTCTCGCCAAGTGCACGCATGGTTGGGTATGGGATCGTGTGGTCACCACCAAAGATCAGTGGCGTACAGTCTTTTTCGACCACCATGTGGTGTAGAAGCTCTGTTAACTGCTCAACTTCCGCTTTCAGTTCAAATTGACCTAAGCTATCCCAGTTACCGTAATCAGAAATGCGGCACCATTCGAATGGAATTTCACCGTTATCACCGACTGTCCCCATCCCCATTTTACTTAGGTGACGTAGACGCTGTGGTGCAAACTTGTGAGAAGAACCAGTGGGTGAACATTTCTCAATGCCCATACCGTAAATAACAACGTCTGTGTTATCTAAATCTTGCGAGAATGGTGCTTGATAGAAGCCAAGGTAATCTTTGTTGATGAAACTCATCTGCTCGATGCCTTTACCGCCACCTTGCTCTTTAACACGAGCTAGGTAAGCCGCGACGTCAGGATCAAGGTTATCCGCTGCCGATACGTTTTCCCAAATATGTTTATATTTAGCCACTTTCTCTGGGTCAATTGCTGGCCACTTCTTAACATTAGACATGGTATTGCCTCTCATTTCTGTTGAACATCATCACTTTAGCGACTCTGTTTTGGCAAACCAGTAGCAAGGGTATGTTACTTAAGTAACCCTGACACCTATTTAGTCTCAGAATCACCAACAGCAAACCTCACCACTGTTAAAGTCATTTCAGATTAAGCGAACACTCGCTGTAGCCGTGCAATAGCTTCTAAAACTCGCGCTCTTGGGGTTGCTAGGTTAAACCGTAAAAACGCTTCACCACCAGCACCAAACGATGAACCATGATTGGCTGCGATTTGGGCTTCATTCTGCACCTTTTCGATCACTTGCTCAGCCGATAGCCCCGTACCTGAAAAGTCCACCCACGACAAATATGTCGCTTGCAACGTCATAGATTTCAAGCCATCGATGGCATTTATCGCTTCATCAAAGAGGCGACGATTCTCATCCAAGTACTCCACTAACGCTTCAAGCCATGCCTCACCTTGCTCGTAAGCAGCCGTTGCCATCAGCATACCAATACGGTTGGGCCCAATGCCCGCGGCATTGAGAACACTCGTATATTGCTCTCTTAGCGTGTCATTTGGAATAATCGCAGCACCGGTCAAAGCAGAAGCGATATTAAATGTCTTGGTGGTTGCAGCAAGGATGATGATATTTTGCGCATGTTCTGGGGCGGCAAGTGTTGCCACAATATGTTTGTTCGGCGCAAAACCAAATCATGATGAATTTCGTCCACGACTAATATCAAACGATGCTGAGCACAAAATTCTGCCACTTCACGAATCTCTTCGGCACTCCAAACGCGGCCACCAGGATTGTGAGGGGAACACAAGATCACCATCTTCTCTCGGCCATTTAGGTTAGCCGCTAACGCTGGTAGGTCCATTTTATAACGACCGTTTTCCTCAACCAGAGGACTCTCTACTACAAGACGTTGGTTGGCTTTGATAACGCGTGAGAAAGCATGATAAACCGGAGTAAACAAAATCACGCCATCCCCAGGCTCACTATAGGCCTGCACGCAAAGCGCCGTGCCTTGAACTAAACCAGCGCAGGTTACGATCCACTCTGGCTGAACATCCCATTGGTGTCGCTTGTTCATCCAATTGATAACTGCGGTTTTATAACGACGATCGTCGCCGTAGTAACCATTAACGCCATTGCTCGCGGCTTCAACTAAAGCCTGATTGACGGCAGGCGGGGCTTTAAAATCCA
>ASHK01000973.1 GCA_000695745.1 Vibrio madracius
AGCTAATAATTAATTTTTAACTACTTCCACACATTTACTACAAGAAAAAATATGACAACGTCAATAATCCAACCTTGTGCAGCAAGGCTCTTCAATACTTACTCTCAACATGCACAATCATCAAGCCTAGAAAGCCTTCAATATCTTGTCGAAGAAGCATATAAGCTGCACGAGCGTATGCGCAAGAATGCCGCTTGCAAAACAGGTCTACTCGACTTAGATGAGTTTTTGCTGTTAAAAGCCTTACGTAATTACTCCGTCCATCAAGGGGAGTTTTTAGGCGAAGCGTATTACATCGATACTGAGTTTGCGAAGAGTATGCAACTGGAGCTGCTAAGAGTCTGCTTAGTAAAAAGATCTACTGTCAATCTCGCTATCAACCACGAGCCACCACTAGAACACGATGAAGAAAATAAAATCAACCGCATCCGTGGTCAACTGGTCGATTTTGGGGACTTTTACAACCTTGAACCTGTTATCTTCAACTTCATGGTAAAAGTTTACGAAAAGCTAAAAGCCATGAACCTTACTATCCCTGGTCAAGGGTATGCTGATATTGATCAGGCATACCTACGTGAAAAGCACTTCAACTATCCTCACTATTTATCATTGCATCCTGCTAATTGCGATGCAGAGGAGATCAAGCAACACTTGGTCCCTCTAAATAGATCGACGACTCTAGATCGAAGTGGGCTACCAGCTCCTGAACAAGACCCATTTCATCAGTTTTTAACACTTGAATTAAATTATCAAGCTCTCAGCCCAATAGACTACGAGGGCGATGATTACGAGGCTATTCATGAGTCTCTAACTCATCAAATTCAGGAGAAACCTGATAGTTTGCTCATAGCTAAGGCATTACCACCCCACCAAGGTATGGCATTCATCGCTTCTGAAAATGGTATTGATGTAACATGCTTTAACATCGCCGCCCAAAAAGAGCTATTTGAGAACCATAATATTGAGTTAGACCCGTTCTTTTATCAGCTATCTATCAATGAACTGCTAGCATTGTTTATCCATAACAATAAGATTTTTCCTGTCATTCTGCATAAGTCAGACTTTATCACTACCCCGAAATCTATCGCTATGCCGAGCAAAACGGAATGGGATGAGCTAGTCGCATCAATTAAAATACCTGCCAGTTCAAATAAAGTAGGTAGAAACGAGCCATGCCCTTGCGGCACTGGTAAAAAATATAAAAAATGTTGTGCGTAGCTTAGTTAGCTGCATTTATACATCAAGGTTCACTTATTCAATGCTGTGGTCGAAATTACTGACCACAGTTTATGAACATCCACCTGACTATGCTCATTGAAAGTGATAAAATTCGGTAAGATTTATTGCTTAAACAAAGCCCTATCGGGACAACTAAATGAACATAGAACAAATATCTCAGGGCCTCCTAAAGAAATTTGAACAAAGCCGCCTTGTTTTCTGGCAAGACGTTGACAAGGAGTTTACCGACGAACTCCCTACTCTTCAGTTAGACACACGTTATGGTCTAGCCACAATCATTGAGATTGATACGCTTTCACACCTAGAAGTAAAACATCGTGTTGAATTGCTA
>ASHK01000974.1 GCA_000695745.1 Vibrio madracius
AACCTGCCCCGTAGCACCTTGACGTGGGTACGCAAGATAACGAACCGTAATACCTAGGTCGTTATAACCCTGCATTTGACTATGAAGACGAACACAGTAACCACATGTGATATCAGTAAAAATGGTCACCACATACTTTTCATCTTTTGCTTTGTACTCGATCATGCTGTCGCTGAACTGAGCAATTTTTTCAGCATTAATCGGAGCCTGACGCTCAGCAATGATGTCTTTGTAATTACCGTTCTCATCCAAAGAATAGAGCGTACCGGCAATAAAATGATCGCCGCTTGGGGAAGCGAACAGAACACCACCTTCGGTGCGTACTTCAACTAACCCATTAATATCTGAAGCAACGATGTCATCAACTTGGATGCCTATTTTAGCAAATCTCGCCTTGATTGCGGCCTCATCGGCTTGTACGGCTGCTACCGCGACAGTTTCCGCTTTCTGAGGAGTTGCTTGTGTTTCTTCCGCACCGCAAGCAGTAACAAAAAAAGGAAGAGTAAGTAGAGTCAAACGGCGCATTACGCTCATTAAAATCACCTTTGTATAAAAACGTTAAGTTAAGCCCTTGGATGATGCTGGCTATGAATATTTTTCAGTCGTTCTGTTGCTACGTGAGTATAAATTTGTGTTGTCGATAAGTCACTATGCCCTAACAACATCTGTACGACACGAAGGTCAGCCCCATAGTTCAGTAAATGTGTCGCAAAAGCATGTCTTAATACGTGTGGCGACAGCAATTCAGTATCAATGTCCGCCAATACTGCATAAAACTTAATACGATGCCAAAAGGTCTGTCTGGTCATCTGCCTTGCACGTTTACTCGGAAATACCACGTCCGAGGTTTTATCTCCCAGTAAACTAGGACGTCCTTTGTCGATAAACTCACCGATCCAGTCAATGGCATTTTCGCCCATGGGGACCAAACGCTCTTTATTCCCCTTACCAACAACGCGAACTACACCTTGGCGTAAACTGATATTCTCCATTGTCAGGCTCACTAACTCCGTTACACGCAATCCCGTTGCGTATAACAGTTCCAGCATGGCTTTATCGCGCAGTTCAATCGGGTCATTAGGATCGGGGGCATCGAGTAATGCAGTCACTTGATCTTCTGTTAAGTCTTTAGGTAATCGTTTTGGCAACTTCGGACTGACCAACAATGCTGTAGGATCATCGGAACGTATTTTTTCACGATGAAGGTATTGGAACAGACGGCGAATCGCAGAGAGCATTCTTGCACGAGAACTTTGTTGGTAGTTTTCATCCATCAACCAGGTTTGATACTCCTGCAACCCCGAGAAACTAATAAAGTCCAAACGGTAGTTCTGTTCATTCATCCATTTCAATAACTTAAATAGATCATTGCGATACGAAGAGAGGGTGTTTTCTGACAAACCTCTTTCCATCCACATGGAATCTAGAAACTGTTCCACTAAGCCTGATCTTGGATATTTACGTCGCTCACCACCACCTCTTGGATGTTTATACAGTACTTTTAACAGAGTATGCGAGAAGAAACGATAATGCCATAAAAAACCCATTGAAGATGAATAAGCGCTGCAAAGATGTCCAGATTAAGGGTAGAATCTCGGACAATATAGGACGACAGCAAGAAAGAATGATGAAAATAGGTTTATTTTACGGTTCGTCAACCTGCTATACCGAAATGGCATCAGAAAAGATTCGCGAAATCATAGGCCCAGATATCGTCGATATTTTTAACGTCAAAGATACGCCTATTTCTCAAATGAGCGAGTATGACTTATTGATTCTCGGCATCTCTACTTGGGATTTTGGCGAGATTCAAGAAGATTGGGCGCAATTTGGGACCAAGTTTCCGATGTTTCACTCCAAGGTAAAGTCGTTGCTTTGTTCGGCCTTGGTGATCAAGAAGGTTACGGTGAGTGGTATCTTGATGCTATGGGTCTGCTCCACGATGAGCTCAAAGCGACAGGTGCGACATTCATTGGTTACTGGCCGAATGTAGGGTATGAGTTTGATGCCTCAAAGGCATTGACTGAAGACGGCAGTCAATTTGTTGGTTTAGCACTGGATGAAGACTCTCAATACGAACTCAGTGATGAACGTATCGCGACGTGGTGTGAACAGATTTTGGTAGAATATCAAAATTTACTTTAAACCCTACCCACTCAACACCAATGCATAAAAAATGGCGCTTCCCAAGAAGCGCCATTTTTATTATCAAAGCATTCACCAAGATTTGTTAGGCAGCCTTTTGCGTCAACTCTTCATCATTTTTGCCGATAAAGCACATGCAAATAATCGCCGCAAATGTTGGCATTGCCCAGCCCATACCGACACTAAACAGTGGCAGAACGTTAAAGACAGAAACATCCAGACCCGCTACTTTTGCCGCATCAATTAACGCAAAGGTAAGAGCAACAAGTACTACCACACGATACGCTAATTTAGGGTTCGCTAGTTTCTTACGAGCAAACGTCAAGGCTACTAACGCAATCGCTACTGGGTAAAGTGCAAATAGAACTGGCACTGAGAGCGCGATCAATTGAGACAAACCAATGTTCGCTACTGTAGCACAAGCCACACCAACAATGATGACCCACTTGTGATAGCTGATAGAAGTCAGTGAGCTGAAATAATCAGAGCACGCTGAAATCAAACCGATAGCGGTTGTCAAACACGCCAACAGTACAATCACTGATAAAACGATTTGACCATATGGACCAAACAAAGCTTGAACATAGTGGCTAAGAATCACACCGCCATTGTCAGCGCCAGCCGCAACGGTTGCA
>ASHK01000975.1 GCA_000695745.1 Vibrio madracius
ACTTTGATAAACAGTAACCCATTGATCACTTTCCATAAACCGGATAATGATCGCCCACCAAACATATCACGCTCAACCAAGCTACCATTGGAACGCAGCTCTATAAGTGAGCTAAATCCATCCTGATTGACCTTGACCCAAGATTGCTGGTGAACCTCAAAACTTAGGATTTTCCTGCGTTTTTTCATCCATAGTTTGAAGTCTTTTTGCTGCTGCTCCGTCAACATTGGAAGATCTTCCATTTCCAGCAAAGTATTCTGAGTTTGTTGCCAAAATAATTGGAGATGCAGAAGTTTCATAGCCAGCTTAGTGTCAAAAATAGAGGGCTAACTCTAAGGTAATCAAGAAGGGATGTCCATAGAGGAAAAAACGCAGCATCAAAGGAGACGGCTGCGTTTTACTTGAGGCGTTGGTTTTATCTATGTTCACAAGCTATGTAAACAGCAGCGGCATCTCCAGTCTTTGACAAACTTGGTTCAATCGTTGCTTGGCTATTTCAATGTTATCGAGCCAGTTGTCATCTTGTGCCCACATTTCAATCACCATTGGCACCACGCAATCGGTACGTTTTAGTGTCTCGAAGATAGCATCAAAATCAACTTCACCATCACCAATGACTAAATCTCTAAATTGACCTTGGTAATCGTTAGTGACCTTATAGGTATCTTTGAGGTGAATTTGCACAATATGCGGCATACTCAACGCCAGTTCCGCCGACACGTCGTAGTTCCACCCCGAGATATTGCCTACGTCGGGATAAGCGGTAAAAAACGGCGAGTTAATCTCACGATTCAGCACTTCAAATTTGCTCAACGAATTGAGGTAACTAGTATCCATTATTTCAACAGCCAGCATCACGCCAGCTCGCTCCGCCAGTTTTGCTGCTTGCTTCATGCCTTGGATAAAGTTCTGGTGCGTCTCTTGATTAGCTGGTTCGTAGTAAACATCATAGCCCGCTAACTGTATGGTTCGAATACCCAGTTTAAACGCCAACGTGATCGCTTTTTCCATATGTAACTGCGCTTGTTGACGTATTTGTGGATCCAACGAACCGTAAGGGTATTTGCGGTGTGCACTGAGACACATCGATTGCAAAGGGACTCGTAGCGCTCA
>ASHK01000976.1 GCA_000695745.1 Vibrio madracius
ATGTTTCTAGACAAGATGTTCTTGGCAGAAAAGCCTGCTCGAAATGGGCCGTGGAACCATAAAGCTCCTGCATCGATATTAAATGCCGTGTCACCTTGAGAATTTTCTCTGATGTTATTCAGGCTGAAATCATTTAGGGAACTTACGGAAGTATAGGTATATGTTCTTTGAATTTTTGGCGACACACCAAATGAAAAGTGTTGTCCGAATAACGTTTGATATTTAGCGAAAGAAATACCAATCTCTGTCACTGCAACCGACGCTGTTTTAACCGCTGATCGTGCAGCTCGTTCTGCATCATTGCTGCCAGTTTTATCAATCTCCGGTGTAGCGACATTTTCAACATAAGCCTTGCCAAAAACGTTTGCTGCGATATATCGATTAGGTAGACCAAACGCGAGCGCGCCACCAAAGTCAACTTTCGCCTGCGTTCCATTTAATTCATTCAATGCAGCACTACTTGGATTACTAATGACGTTATCAACTTTGTCTAACATTTTATCTTCGTCGTTGTAATTTAGCCCTAAGCTGGGGATCAACATCCCGGCGTCGTCGTTACGTCGATAGATCGCCACAAGCGCTGGATTATAAAATGGTGCCGTAAGATACGAAGCTGATACGACCCTGTTCCTCCCATGGCGTCGCCTCGTGCATCAATAGCTAATGTTGACGCTTCAGATGATATTGAAGCCAAAATAGTAAGAACAGAAAGTGTTTTTAATTGAGTTTTCATTGAAAAGTAACGCCGTTAATCCTTTATGCATTTATTAACGGCGTTACTTTAAGATTCTTTAGTGATTTCAAGAGGAAATCTTATTTGTGTGTTATTCGTCAGCTGAAACATCGAGGTTTTACTGATGATTTGCGACCTTTCAAACAATATTGGCCCTTGCCAACGACTTTGCTTCATCGAAACCGCCAAAACATAACGATCGGGTGTGACATTATTGGCTTCAAGACTTGTTGGGTAATCAGATTCATATTCTTTACCCCAAACTTGCGTGTATTTGCCATCGATGTAGTCGTAGAGTCCTACCTCAAGTCTTGGCAGTGGACAATATGGATTCAGAAGCGCATTTTTTTCTATTCGCCATTCATCCTTAGCTGACCAACGAACGGTTTGTTTTAGCGACTGGTCGGTAAAGATCAACCACTGACTCCAAGTTTCTCCATCTAACAACCGAACATCAAGACGATACAGCCCTACATCTAAAGGAGATGATAGATTATAACGAATACCATAAGCAGCTTTTTCTGTTACAGCGTCACCTATAGGGTTAACATAAAACTCACTGTCATTGGAGACTCTGCGATCAACCCACTTTTTGAGACTGATCTCCGAAATGACCCGTTTTGATTCTATTTCGATAGCAGATAAATAAGTATCTCTGCCAGGGCTTTGAATTGACTGTTGTCTCACTACAACAGAATCTATCCATTCTGGTAGAGGTTGAGAGGAATAGCCTTTACCGCAATCAACTTCCAACGACTGCAAAAACAACCTATTGATATGGTTTTTTATGCTTTTTGTTGGTTGCTGCTGCCACTCCTCTACCAATGATTGGAACATCGATTCCAAATCGCGATTAAGGAGGTGCCGGTGCGCTTGAGTAATTGTAGTATTGTTTTCAAACCAATCGGCACCAACTGTCGTTGATGCCGTAAGGAATGCTAGCGCTAAGAGTTTGGATTTTCTTGACATTAGCCTTTCATTTTGTAGCCAACACCACGTAGCGTTTCGATTTCCAACCCAGGCAGTTTTTGTCTAAGTTGTAGCACATGCGTATCAACAGTTCGTGTCGTTGGGAAATGGTTATAACCCCAAACATGATCAAGTAATTCATCGCGTGTAAATACGCGTCCCAAGTTACTCGCCAAAAATAGTAATAGGTCAAATTCAGTGCGAGTAAGCGTAATTAACTCACCTTTGTAGTTAACTTCACGAGTCGCTTTATCGATCACTAAACTATCAGTGACGACTTTTGTTGCATCTTCTGAGTCTGCCTCCGGTGCACGAAGCTGTGCACGGATACGTGCAAAGAGTTCTGCTTCTGCAAATGGTTTGGTTAAATAGTCATTCGCCCCAGCGTCTAAACCGGTCACTTTGTCTTTTACAGTCACTAGTGCTGTAAGCAAGATAACGGGAACATCTTTAATTTTCTTCCAACCAGCTAGGTGCTCTAC
>ASHK01000977.1 GCA_000695745.1 Vibrio madracius
CACCAACTATGGTTCCAAGTACTCTTAAGGTTCCTTTCTCTAATGATTCACGTTGGCTTCCTGTTGATGCAATGAGCATTACAGTGGTAGCCGCAGTAGAAGCCTGAGGCCAACCCAATGCAAATGGAATGAGGTAAGCGAGGGTAAGACTGAGTGCTACCTTGGTCGCGAATTTGGCCTTGTCGTTCATAATCCCTTACGTTGAAGATACCAACTCATAAGAAACTATAGACATTAAATGAAGTTTTGCGTGGTAGTTTTGACGATAACTATCGAAAATTAAAGAAAAAAGCGCTGCTGGGCAGCGCTTTGAGGTTTACTAAGTTTTCTTAGCCAAATAGGTAGCTGTAGAGGTAGCCCGCGCTAATCGCCATACCTAAGATTACGGCTAGGAAAGCGGCAATCATTTGGTTCTTGAAGATAGACTTTAGCAAGATAACTTCTGTTAAGCTGGCACCAGCACTACCGATGATCAATGCCATTACAGAGCCCAACGCCATACCTTTTTGAACCAAAGCGGCACTCAGCGGAATAACGGCTTCAGCTCGAATGTAAAGTGGGATACCAATAACTGCAGCGATTGGAATTGCATACCACACACCTTCACCAGCATATTCTGCGATAAGGTCAGTTGGGATGAACCCGTAGATAAATGACCCTAGTAAGATACCAATCATCAAATATGGGAAGACTTGTTTGAAGTCGCTCCAAGTTGATTTCCAAATACGTAGCCAACGACTATCTTCTTTTGTTACCGCTGAAGTGGTGCCACAGCATGCACTACCATCAGAGTTGATGTCGGTAATGGCTGGCTCTTCGTTTGAGCAGCAACTTGTTTTTGCTGCTACTGGCGCACAGCACGACGCCTCTTTTTTCGGTGTAGCAACCGGTGCTGCTGAAGTTCCACAACTGCTAGACGATGTCGCACAAGCAGATGTTTCTACTGTTGCAGATTTACTATCACCGCACGAAGTACCACATGAACTAGCCGCCGAACTTGTTTGATACGCTTCAGGTTTTACATAGCGTTCAAAGCCGAGTTTTTCCAACACGTAGCCTGCTACAACCGCTACGAACATAGCGATGGAAAAGTAGAACACGGCAACTTGAATACCAAATGTGACGACGAACAAACCGATGATCACTGGGTTCAACAATGGACTAGCAAACAAGAAAACCATCATAGGTCCAAAGCCGGCTCTTGCTCTCAATAGTCCTTTCAAAAAAGGAATGGTTGAACATGAACAAAAAGGTGTAATTGCGCCTAATAACGCGGCAACGAAATAACCTTTGCCATTTTTCGAACTTAAAATAGATTGGATTTTTTCAGGTGTTAAGAACTCCTGCAATACACCAACAATGTAACTTATTGCTAAGAAGAGGATGATCAGTTCAGTCGCGAGAAAGGCAAACATGTTTGCAGTTTCTTTCGCCATTTCTAAAAATTCAGGACTCATAGTAGTTATTCCTAATGATTCGATATGTTTGGAATTATAGAACTATTTGGCTTGAGATCAATAAATATTTCGATAATTATCGAAATAAATTTTAACTGCCTGAAATCAATAATAAAAAAGCGGCCCTGTTAGAGCCGCTTCGCGAGAGTGTTTGGTTGGTTATTATGTGTTTACCCGCGTAAGCTCGGGTTGCTTGTTTTTCAGTAGTCGACTAGTAATGGTACCTGCTGTCATTGCTCCAGAGACATTAAGCGCCGTTCGCGCCATGTCTATCAATGGTTCGATGGAAATAAGCAACGCGGCAATAGTAACGGGTAACCCCATTGCAGGAAGTACGATAAGGGCAGCAAACGTCGCGCCGCCACCAACACCCGCGATACCAAAAGAGCTAATAGTAATAATGGCAACGAGCGACAGAATAAAATTAATGTCCATCGGATCGATACCAACGGTAGGAGCAACCATAACTGCCAACATTGCAGGGTAAATACCGGCACAACCATTTTGTCCAATTGTCGCGCCAAATGATGCTGACAAGTTAGCGATAGCTGGTGGTACGTTGAGTTTGGTAACCTGTGCTTCTACGTTCAATGGGATGGTCGCAGCAGAGCTTCGAGATGAGAACGCAAAAGTTAGTACTGGCCAAATCTTCTGGAAATATTCTTTCGGACTTACGCCAACAAGTGAGACCAAGAAACCGTGAACTAAGAACATTAAGAAAATGGCTAAGTAAGAGGCGACGATAAAACCAAGTAGATTTAAGATGTCACCTGCACTTGACGTCGCAACAACTTTCGCCATCAGAGCCGCAATGCCATAAGGCGTTAGCGCCATAATCATTTTTACTAGGCGCATAACAACAGATTGCGTTGCATCGACAAAAGTGCGGATCGGTGACTCAAGCGCTTCTTTTTCGGCCATCACTTTTCGTGCAGCGATACCGGTAAGGACACCAAAAATAACGACTGCGATAATAGAAGTAGAGCGGGCACCGGTTAGGTCGGCAAATGGATTGGTTGGAATAAAGCTGACAAGCATTTGTGGTATAGTGAGATCGCTTACACGGTCTACACGACTCTCTAGTACAGCGATGCGTGCGGTTTCACGCGCGCCTTCTGTGAGTCCTYGGCACTTAAACCAAACGCTTGAGTCACGGCAATACCGATAAGTGCTGATACCGCAGTGGTAGCAAGCAGCACTGAAATTGTTAGGCCGCTGATTTTGCCTAAAGAGCCGCCTTTTTCTAGTTTTACCACAGCGGCGATCATAGACACTAATACCAAAGGCATGATGATCATTTTAAGAAGACCAACATAGCCACGTCCCACAACGTTAACCCATTCAAGAGTTTCAGAAACGGCCGCATGACTTCACCAAGTAGTAGTTGTAATCCTAGTCCGAATGCACTACCTAGAACCAAACCGAACAACACAAGGCGCGACAGTGTGTGCTTCTTTTGTTGTTGCCCATACAAAAAATAGAGTATGCCTAAAAATATCGCTAGCGCTGCGACAACCGCAATTGACATTGACGTATCCTTTTATCCATCTGACGTGTAACCCTTATTTAGAATAAGGAAATTAGAAGTGTAGATGGCTAAAGTACCGATCTGTTGTAATCGTTAACAATAAATTAATGTCATTAGTTAGAGCAATTTGTTATATGCTGTTTAATATATAATCGAGCTACTTTTGATAACTAGAAAGCATATCCAACATGTTTGCAGAATTTAATACGACGCAATTCGCATCATGATGTTCAATTACGCTATAGAGCATCGCTTGAGCAACAGACTCTGCGGGGATAGGAGCGTATGATCTAAGCGGACCGAGCATGAGAGGTGATAAGAAGCTGAATATCTTTTGCACAGCTACTTCATCTGATCGGATCTGTTTTTCTCTGCCTGCGAGTGGTCCAGGTCGAACAAAACAACTTGGTCGAACCTCATGCTCTCGATACGTCGCTCAACTAGTCCTTTGCATTTTAGGTAGTGTGAAAGAGAGCGTGGCGAGGCTCCCAAACTTGACACAACAGCAATACGCATTACACCAATCATCTTCATGGTTTGGGCTACGTCACAGACAAGATCGTAATCTACTTTTTCTAGCGCTGCTTTGCTGCCAGCTTGTTTAAGGGTCGTGCCGAGGCAGATAAAGCCAAGAGTAGGGGTAGGCGAGGAGTCTTCCCAGTTTGTCACTCTTAGCGCCCCATCCATCAACTGAATCGTTTTTGAGGAGTGTGTATCCAAGGGGGAACGACACAATGCGTAAACGGTTTCAATATGCTTGGTTTGCTCTAATAGTGACAGCAGTTTGCTTCCTACTAATCCAGATGCGCCCGCAATGATGGCATTGTAACTTATTGACATAAAGAAAAGTCCCATGAACCTAATGGTAAATGGGACTATAGTAAATGTTGAGCTAACATGCTGTGATAGAAGCGAAATTAATCAATTTCTGCTCGAGTAAGGTTCTGTCGCTTTAATTTATCTCGAAGCGTTTCCATGGCACTTTTTTGTATCTGACGTACGCGCTCACGAGTAACGCCGACAATTTCACCCACTTCTTCTAACGTCTTCGGATCATCGTCAAGCAACCCAAAGCGGTGAT
>ASHK01000978.1 GCA_000695745.1 Vibrio madracius
CAAGAGAGTAGACACTCTCTTGGTTGCACATCAATTCCTACGCAACTACTCACAATTTCTGTAGGAAAAGGGGAAGTTACCACTGTCTCAAAGGTACAGAACCCTAGTATCATTTTGAACAAACAACACATAACCTTATGATTTAATGATAATTTAGTACATTTAGGCTAACTCGAGCTTTTTCACTCTGGTTATTTTCGATACCATCAGGTTCCTCTTGTCATCACAGATAGTCCAATGATGCCTAGCAATCAAATAGAACTGTTTCCTTGGAACACCAACTTCGAAACCGGAATTCCCGTTATCGACGAGCAACACCGAAACCTGTTCTCGTTGATCAACAAACTGGCTAATGCGTTGGTTTACGATAACCAACTCCAAGTTTCCACCATTTTCGACGAATTGGCTGATTACGCTCGCTATCACTTCTCTGAAGAGGAACATGTATGGCAGCAATACTTTGAGCATGATAGTTGGAGTCAACTTCACAAAGCGAACCATGAGTCATTTTTACCAGAAATTCTCAACCTGCAAAGTAGGACTAAAGAGAGTGGTTGGCATGAAGCGACAGAGCAGATACTCCACTTCCTGATTCGTTGGCTGCTGTTACACATTCTCAATGAAGACAAAAAAATGGGATTGGTACTCAGTGCCCTTTCCGATGGAGCAATCGACTTACAACAAGCGAAAATCGCGGCGGAAGCTAAGTTAATAGACGAACATGGCACGCTAACCGATACCATACTAAATATGTACTTTGAGCTTTCTTCTCACGCTATCGAACTGATTCGTGAAAAGAATCGTCGCATCATTGCAGAAAAAGAACTGAAAGCGCTCAACGACAAGTTGCAAAAACTTGCCGTAACGGACGAACTATCGGGGCTGTTCAATCGTCGCTACTTTATGATGATGACACCAGAAACTCTATTACGAGCTAAAGTCGAAAATAGTAAATTAAGCTTTATCTCTCTCGATCTCGATAACTTCAAACACCTCAACGATACGTTAGGACATGTCAAAGGTGATGAAGCGATTGTCCAGTTTAGTCGGGTGCTATCTTCGAAATTTTGTCGAGAGAGCGACTACATTTTCCGTATGGGCGGCGACGAATTTTTAGTTGTCGTTTGCGGTTCAGAGCATGAACAAGTCATGGAGATTGCCGAGCAAGTTCGCAGTACTATTGAGTCCTTGACCTCAAATGACGCTTCAGAGATAAGTGCAATCACCACTTCAATCGGCGTCTTTACCCATATTCCCGAAGAATATGAGGATTTCATGTACTTTATGGAACGCGCTGACCAATTGCTTTATCAAGCTAAAGAACAAGGGCGAAACTGTATTCTTTCGGTTGAAGAGTGATTCACCAGACGATAGAAATACTCGGTCGCTTCCAATCTGGAAACGACTCCACTAGTATAAAAACGGTCTTCCACAAAGAATTTGAGTAACATGTCAATCACTCACCAACTTCGACTCTTTGTTGATGTTGTTCAGCAAGGTTCGTTTGCCAAAGCTGCAACCCTCAACAATATGGATAACTCCTCACTCTCTAAGCAAATAAAAAAACTTGAGGAGACGTTGGGCGTACAGTTACTCAATCGTTCTACCCGGTCATTTTTTCTCACCTCAGTAGGTGAGGATATTCTTGCCGAGGCTCACGTTTTATTAGCGTCTTTAGACAATATTAAAGGTATCGCAGACTCCTACCAATCCGAGCCCAAAGGCATCATTCGAATTGTATCTGCTGTGTTTCTAGGTCAACAGTACGTCCAACCCGTCATTAGCTGCTTTATGCAACAATACCCGAATGTACAAGTCACCTTGCACTTAGATGATCGCAAGACGGATATCATTGCCGACCATTTCGATTTAGCCATTCGTATGGGAAAACTGACTGACTCCAACCTTATCGCAAAAAATTGGCTAAAACCAATTTTGCTATTGTTGCATCAAAAGCATTTCTCACCCAGCATGGTACACCGAAGACGCCCGAAGAATTAGTGACCCTGCCCGCTGTTATCTACAATAACGGTGATGTCTGTCTTGATAGCTTTAAAATGAGTCGAACGCCCCATTGTCAGGAAATGAATCATTATAAGATGCAAGGCAATTACAAGGTTAACGATGTTCGAACCATGATGTCTGCAACTCAAAATGGCATCGGATATTGTGTGATCGACCTATTCAACCTCGAAAGGCCAATTGATGAACTCGGCTTGGTTCCTCTGCTAACTGATTACACGCTTTCAACTCAAGATACGGGTATTTATGCAATATACCCTCACCGGAAGCAAACCTTGCTTGTTTCCGAGTTTATTAATCAATTGAAGAGCTATATTGGAGAGCCTGCTCGTTGGGAAGCTCATATTCCAGATTATCAGCACATGTATAAGCAGTAACTGAATTCTAGGCTACCTGAGCTGCAACTTTTACGATTTGCTGCCTCAACCATTGGTGAGCAGAATCCGAATTTCGACTTGGATGCCACACCATGCTCAGACCATAATCCGACGCCCGAATGGCATGCTTAGTGCTTTGACGTCTAACCCATTCGCAAATTTATGAAAAGTGGAGTGAGTGATAATTCCAATTGCGTCAGTCTGGCTAATCGCTGGCAGCATATCAACCTCACCAGCCGCTCGATACATGATTTTACGCTTACCAAACTCCGGAAAATCTTTCTCGTTGAAAAAGCTCTTACGAGTTTGCCATTGAGACATCACAACATGCTGTTCAGCAAGATATTGCTCTGTGGTGATGGTATTGCCAGTGATACGAGGATGGTCTTTTGCGACCACTACATAGAGTTTTTCACGGAAAATTTCTTTCACTTTGAGTGTGGACGTCTCATCCCGAGTTCTATCGATCACTAAATCATATCGTTGCAACCGCAGATCCGATTCGTGGTCTTCTGTAAATAGAGGATGAACTTCCAACGAAACTTTCGGTGCGATTTTAGCAATGCGAACGAGTAACTCTGGCAATATCGCATAATTGGCAGCGGATACTGAGGCTATTGAGAAGGTCTTAGTTGATGTCTTCGGGTTAAAATCTCGTGAAGCTTCTAGCGTTGATGTGAAGTTTTTCAACGAAGTGGCTAACGCCGGATAGATATCATTGGCAAATGTGGTCGGCTCCACACCGCTCGCATTTCGATGGAATAACGAATCATCGTAGATTTCTCTTAACCGCTTTAAAGCCTTACTAACGGCAGGCTGACTAATTCCCAACCTTGAAGCCGCGCTGGAAAGACTTTGTTCTTCGTATATAGCGACGAATACGGGAATTAGGTTTAACTCAGTATTTTTCATTATTACCTTAACTTCACTCACAGCACTCAACGCCATTTATCAAGGCCTTTTAAGTCACTTACGCGCTGTTGTCGTTTGCTATTTTTCAACTGACGCCACAGCCAAAAGCTGTTTTCTTTGTTTGGCGTATGCCTCTGCACATACTCACTCACCTCTCGCCACTTCTCACTGTCGTGCATCTGCTTCAGTTCTAGGTTGGCGGTATGCTTTCGACCTTTACGATAGAGCAACATTCTCATGTTGGGCCAGTCTTGCCGCCTTACCGCTTGTTGGAACAACCACCATGGCGGCTTTGGGTGATGTTTGTAATAACGCAAAACAAAGATCAATAAGCCAATCAATACAATAGAGGCGCCGACCAGTATAGCTATCTGAGACCAATAGGTATTCAACAAAGATCGCCAAGTGTGAGCAACGGTTATTTTTTTTGTCGCTAGAGTGACTTCTTTGACAGATTGTGACTCACTATCCCACCAACGAATCGTCTGCTGAGGAAATATGACCTCGCCGCCCGCAGTCAGTATATAAACGGTCTCATCGACTCGGTCGATTGATAGTTTCCTCGAGTCTGGTTGTCAGTCATTACACTCGGTTTTGGGTAAGATTTGGTGCCAGCGATAGCGTGTTCATTGTCTAACGGAGGCAACAGTATCGATAACGTGTCATCAGCCGTAATGGTGACTTTTCTTGTCAGGCTATCTCCTGCTTCCAACTTCTCAGATGACTGCTGCCAATCTTCCGAAACCTTGACGTTACTGGCAACAAACCAAGGCTTATTTGGGGTAAAGGAAGCATCCGGAACTTGAGTAAAAAGCGACATCGG
>ASHK01000979.1 GCA_000695745.1 Vibrio madracius
GAACAGGTAGATTGGGCGCGTGCGGGTAACTATGTGATGAAGTTTTACGGCGAGCCACCCGCCTACCGCAGTGAAACGGCCTTTATGGATGGTCGTTATCAGTATGCTCCGGGCGATGATTTTTATTTTAGTGCCAGTATTCGCCCTGATGCGTCTTGGCAAACCGCTACTAAGTATTCCATCATTTTGGCGCAATGGAAGTCCTTTAGCTCTGGTCCTCATGCCGCAGTACGTTTAAGTAATGATGGGCAGTTCAACCTTAGCTTTCATGCCCCCAACTATCCAGTGGTCGATTTAGGCATCGCACCACAACACCAATGGACCGATATTCGTATCTACTTTAAAAAGTCATTAGCTGATGATGGCCAAGTCAAAATCTGGGTCAATGGAGAGCTTAAACTCGACCGCACCGGTAAGAACATGCTGATCGGCAATAATGGCTACACCAAGATCGGAATGTATACTGAAATTCGCAGTCCGAGGACCATCTACTTTGATAACATTTCGGTTTCTAAAGCCATCAATAGAGAGCTAGAGGCTTGGGGACGTTCGCCCGTAGATGGCATCTATAATGACAGTGATAACGATGGTAAAAGCAATGGCTTAGACCCCTATCCCTTTGATCCAGAGCGCTAGTTTCACTCACTCAGCAAGCGGCGGCATGAAAGCCGTCGCTGGATTTACAATCCAAAACTCTTAAGCGTTTAACTGTCTATCAACATACCAACAGTCGGCTTCAATGTCGTAACCCTGCTTTCTGGCCCAAGTAAGGCCATGTTCGACTAACTGCTTCGCAGTGCCTTTTCCACGTAGTGATTCAGGTACAAAAGTGTGGGTAAAATTTACCGTATTCCCGCAAAGCTTATACTCCAGTACCGAGTCTTGCCCATTTGCAAACAATACAAATCTTTGTCTATCAGGTTGATGTTCAATCATGATATTTCGTGCCCCAACTGCGCTAGATAGTGTTTCATGAACGCCACTCTATCGATTGCTTCGCGTTTACCTGCATCGGTTTTCATTGTCTCTGCAATGGAAAACAGCTTGGTGTAGAAGTGGTCGATAGTAAATTTGGCATCGTTAGCAGAGCGTTCACGACAAAAAGGATCATCAATACTGTACAAGGCACGACCTAAACTGGTTGCCACCTGAATACAACGGGTCACGCCAATAGCCCCTAACGCATCTAATCTATCGGCATCTTGCACTACTTTGGCTTCAATAGAATCCGTTGCAATATTGGCAGAAAAGCTGTGAGCAACAATG
>ASHK01000980.1 GCA_000695745.1 Vibrio madracius
TTTTTTATAATGCTCAACAACCTAACGCCATATTGACCATTCTTTGAGACGATTTCGCCGGTACCAAATGCAGTGCCATTGATTTTGATATCGACCGGGTCACCTTCGTGTTTCTCTAACATGACTACGCTGCCGGCTTTCAAATTAAGCAGCTCGTCTAAGATTAACGTTTTACGAGCAACTTCTACCGTGATGTCGACAGGAATGCTTTTCAGTAGAGATACATTACTAACGTCATTTTGCTCAGCTTCGAACTCAATATCGTCGGCAAGATCATCCAAATCCAAGTCGTCGAGATCTGGTAATTCATCGTGCAAGTTGAGGTCGTTCATTGAACCGTCAATGGGCGGAGTTTGTTTGTCACTAGCCATCGATTTCCACTCCTAACTCAGAGTTAATTGATTGAAGTTTGCCAAAAAAAGTAGGATGCCCATTCACTTTGACCGTTAAATTCTTGCATAGAGTCATGGGCATAAAATCACCAGGTTGCAGTCTGGCTAACTCGTGCAACGTGCATTGTCCATGAAGCATGACACAGCCCAATTCAACCGGTTGATATCGCAAATTGTTTAAAATTTCTTCTCTATCGAAAGTTTCGTTACTTTCCATCAGGTCCCTTAGCTTCTTGACGTACCTGTCGTCCAACATAAATGTGATGTCAATTTGTTGATCATCGAAGCTGAAAGTGATGGTGATGCCAATGTCTGAAGGCTGATGATCTGTATGTTCAACCGCGTAATGACTTGCATCAGCAGTAAGAATGTTAGTGATCGCCATAGTGAGCTTTTGAAACAGTCTTAAGTGAGTTTGAGTGAGTGCTGTATCACTACTACTTCTCTTCGATTTTCGGGTAGGTGATGGTGTGTTTAGGTGCTTGTATAGCAGAATATCGGCGGCTTGTGGCTCGATAAAGAAAAAACCATGACCGAAGTCTTCGATGTTTAGCACGGTTTTGATGCTGTTTTTAGGTGGTTTGTGTGCCTCTGAAAAACTGGCTTTAACGTGTCGACAAGAGAAGTTATATTTAAAAATATCAACAACTTCATTAGAGAAATGCCCGGCGTGTTTAAGCAGGAATTTACGCATCTTAATACTCGGGTTYCGAATTCGGTTAACGAACATTCTTTCATGTCAAGTCCTAATAATTGCTATTTGTGAGCGTTCTCAAATTTGACACGCTAATTATTCCTAACTATAGGTTATAGCATCCTCATTTCAACTCAGGTTGAGTGAGAAATACACAGAACTATAACGGCTCATTTTGTTTAGAAATCGGGCCGAGGATTGATGAGGCTAGGGTATGATTCACTTAGACGATGCGCTTGGGTTCACCCCAAGATAGTGCAGTTTCGTTTGGACAGAGCAGCGGTATTGAGCTCGAATATTGCCAATGTGGACACCCCAAATTACAAGGCAATGGATCTCAAGTTTGATGCAGTATTGAGTGGTATTGGTAACAGCAAAGACTGGTATATCGATACCTCAGCACAATACCGGATTCCAGTGCAAAGAACGCGAGATGGCAATACCGTTGAACTCGAAAATGAACAGGCAAGGTTCGCCAAAAATGTGATGGACTATCACCAAAGCTTGGCATTTTTGCAGTCGAAAATTAACGGTATCAAAACGGCCATCAAGGGCCAGTAAGTGAATTGATTAGGTAGGGACACCATGTCATTCTTAGGTATCTATGAAACGGCGGGCTCAGCAATGAGTGCTCAGACCGTGAGGCTTAACACTATCTCCAGTAACTTGGCGAACGCCGATTCTGTTTCTGGTGACCCTTCAAAAGTTTATAAACCACTCAAACCGATATTTTCCGCGGTTTACAACCATTTCAATGCACAAGAAACCCAACATCAAGGTGTGGTACCAATTCGCATCGCCGACGTTGTTGAAGTGTCCTCGATGATGGAGGGGCGCTATGAACCCAACAACCCTCTGTCAAATGACGAAGGTTATGTTTACTACTCAGGAATCAATGTCGTCAACGAGATGGCTGATATGATCTCGGCGACTCGCAGCTTCGAAGCTAGTGTTGAAGTGCTGGGTAACGTCAAGTCTATGCAGCAATCACTAATGGGACTGTGGCGCAGCTAGCAGTGTCCTGCTTTTGCGAAACAGTGGTTTCTAAGGAATATACCTATGACGACTATATCCGGAGCGGCGCAGGTCAATAGTATTGAGTCTGCGTCAACATTGCCTCCCCAAGAAAACC
>ASHK01000981.1 GCA_000695745.1 Vibrio madracius
TTGAGGTAAAAAAGGATCCACACCTTTATTAGCCGCCATCAGCGAAAGAAAACCAACATCGTATTGCTTGGCAATATCTGACATGGTTTCTCCTGCCACTACACTGTGATATTGCAATGTGCCTACCATATTGCTTCCATCTGTCGGTAGCGAGTAAGTGGCAGCACTCAACCAGTGTGAAAAGCCTAAACATGCGGCGAGCAGGGTTTTACGTAACATCAATGTTGGTCCTTTGCATCTTTATACAGTGCTAAGGTTATCTCTCTTTGTGTCTTGTGATCAACCATAGGCTCAGGATAATCAAGATTATCGAACTCATTCCAAAGCCAAGGTTTATGAATAAACTTGTTAGGAACAGACTTCAATTCTGGGATCCAGCTCCTTATAAACTCACCATTGCTGTCAAACTTTTCTCCCTGACTAATGGGATTAAAAATACGAAAATAGGGTTGCCGTCACAGCCTGTTGACGCACACCACTGCCAACCTCCATTGTTAGCGGCAAAGTCTCCATCAATGAGCTGAGACATAAAGTACTGCTCTCCCAGTCGCCAATCTAAGTGCAAATCTTTCGTCAAGAAACTGGCTACCACCATTCTCAACCTGTTGTGCATCCACCCAGTGCTATTGAGCTGTCTCATTGCGGCGTCAACAATAGGGTAACCTGTTCTTCCCTCACACCACCTTTCAAGATGGTCACGTTGGCCAACCCAATTTAGATGTCTCTCCCAAGCTAAGTATCCACGATGCTTGCAGAGTTTAGGTTCGAAGTAGATAAGATGCTGGTAAAATTCTCGCCAGATAAGCTCACTCAGCCAAGTCTCTGCTCCCACGGACAACGAAGCATTTAGCGCATCGTAATACAACCTAGCCACACACTGACGAGCCGAAACAGCGCCAATAGCAAGGTAGGGGCTCATCCTACTGGTGCTATCTAGAGCCGGGAAGTCTCGTTCTGCTTGGTATCGATTCGCTTTTTCTGCTGAAACGCCCTTAGTTGGTAAATGATGTCATCACTATCGACACTCCATTTCGAACTATCTCTGGTTGGAAATGAAAACTTTGAGTCCTTTTCGAGCAAGAGACCGGACGGTACAGATACATGCACCGATACCTTAGGTTTGCGCACCGCGACGTTACCCACCGTTTTTAGCCATGATTTTTTGAAAGGGGTAAATACTTTAAAATACTCTCCTTTTTGATTAAGGACAGCCCCAGGTCTTAGAATGCATTTATCATCAAACTCTCAACACTCCATTTGCCTTCACCCAACTTCGCCAGTTGTTGCAGTCGCCACGCCTCATTAACTTCATAGTCGCGATTTACGAACACTTGGTTAATGCCGAGTTGCTGTGCCACCGTAACTAGCCACTGGTTAGCATCAACATAGTCGTGTGCTTCATGATAAATGAAAGGCACATTTAGCTGCTCCAATTCACCCTTTAATACGTGCAGGCGGCGCTGAATCAAATCGGCCTGGATAGGAGAAAGAGAATGACTTTCCCATTGCTTTGGAGTGGCAATAAAAGCAGCCACGACGGGAATCTGCCCATCTATTGCCTCAACAAGTGCAGTGTTGTCGATAACCCTCAGATCTCGATTGAAAAGAACTAACCTCATGACGCAGCCCCCTGCCTTTCTTCAATCAAATGAGCGATAACCGGCGAGACATAGACGTCACCACTTTCCATTTCCTTAGCTTCCAATATTACATCAAGCTGTTTTTCGGGGAGAGATTTCTGCGCAAAAATATGGATTGCTTTGTATTGACTTGCATCATTAAACAGCGTGCTGACTTCTTCGACACCATCGAGTAGCACGACTCTTTCACCTTGTTCAATCAATTGAGCATAGTAGAGCCAAGCATAAAGATTGCCCGTTTCATCCAAATTTACCATGACTTTGTCGGGCCGATGACCACGCTTACTCTCTGAGTTGACCATCAACGTTAGGTGTTTAACGAACATGGTTTTAAATAACGCAAGCTGCAACGCGCGAGGACCCAGCTTTAAAAAGTGGATAGCCGCTAAAATAGGGATGACAAATTTCGACTCGACGATCGACAATGGATACTCTTTGAGAACCATTGATATTAAGCGGTCGGTTTTATTGCCATCCAAATCCCCTAAAGCATCAATCGTGTCCGACACTTCTTCTAGTTGGTTTGAATCTTCCACCGCGCTAGAAATGACTTCCGACTCTAGGAGCGACTTAACTTTACCGATAGAGACGCCTTTATTGA
>ASHK01000982.1 GCA_000695745.1 Vibrio madracius
GTCATCATGGTCATTCCTATTTATCAGGTAGATGGCACCGTGATACAACCTAGTTGGCTACGCGGGGTAGTCACTAGAAATATTAGTACAAGGTAGCGCTATGGCGGGCGATTCTAGCAGAGTATTATGCCGATACCTAAGCTAATCAACAGTGCTATTTATCCCGCTCACTGCAAATATCACCTGATGCAGCCCTTGTCATGATTGGTAAAGGCCACGAATAGGAAACACAGGAGCTATTGATAGTGCTCATCGTTGAGTAACTTAATCTGAGTAGTGTGACTTTGCGTGACCATCCAATTGGCAATACTCGAATCCCAGAGCACTTCTGGTGCACTGAAAAAGCCCCGCAAAATGGAAAATATAATGGCTTCGTCCACCAACTTTCTGCGGTTTCCGGTACCGAGTTTAAGCAGTGCGGTTGCCTCACTAATCAATCCCTCTGCTTGTGAGGCAATGTTTTGTGTATCCCCTAACAAGCTGTTGAAATTGAGCTCATAAGTTTCTTTTTTGCTACGCCATGCCTGTTTGGCACTGGCGGTAGAGAACTCTTTGAGTGGCAAGGTCGTCCATCGCGGATAACCAATTTTCTGCAAGGGTAAGAAAGCGTCCTTTTGCATCTCAACACATCTGGAGATGGGGTACTGTTTTCTGCCGAATCTGCTAAGTCGAGTAGATAATCTATGATGTCGAGACTTTCCGCCATGGCGCTTCCAGTGCTGTGACAAACACAGGCACTTGCTTGCTGCCGATGATGTTTTTGTAGTGGTATCATCGTCATACGCTAGTGTAACAACATCCAATGATAAGTTGAGCATTCCCGCCACATAGCGAACACGCGCACTGAACGGACAGTGGTCATAAATATAAAGCTTCATGTTGATTCCCTGAAATAAGAGTCAGTTTGATGTGATTTAGTTGAGTAACGCGCCGCCATCTACGTCAATAATGGCACCAGTCATGTAGGGGGTTTCGATAGCAAATAAATACGCTTTGGCGACGTCGTGCGCTTCACCTACCTTGCCAACAGGTAGCTGGTTTTTGGCGTTGGCGTACATGGTTTCGCGAGCAGCTTGATCCATCTTCTTGTAAGCCGTGGTTCTTGTTAAACCGGGGCTAACAGCATTGACACGAATTGGAGCTAGTTCTTTGGCCAAGATTTTTGTTACCGCTTCTAGTGCGGCATTCATTGCGGTTTTTGCATAAGTGTTAGCCACGACTTTTCGAGATAACATGCCTGTCGTAAATGTCATGGTGCCGTTTGGCTTGATAAAGCGGGCGGCCTGTTTTGCGGCGTTGATAGAACCCCAAATTTGACATCAAATGCGCCTTTAGCATCGTCAATGGCAACATCGGTTACCTTGCCTGCGGGCGCGGCTGAGCTGCGGTAACAATAAGGTGGTCGAACGCACCGATGGATTCGAAATAGCAATGCATCTGTTTTTCGTTGCTGATATCAAGACCTGTCGAGCGACTGGCAACGTGGACGATATTCTTTTCATGATCAATAAGTTGAGCAATCGCTTCGCCAATACCTGACGTGCCACCTAGAATGATGTAAGTTGTTTTTTCGTGGTTCATGTTTGTGTCTCCCGACTCGATGATTTCGCTTGATAATGGCCATTATATTTATTCAATTTGATTTTATAATTGAGTAAAATACGAAATCATTATTCGTAATAATTAAATAATGGGGCGCTAATGGATAAGTTTTCAGATATGGAGATGTTCGCAAGCATTGTTAAACACCAAGGTCTAGCCGCAGCGGGTAGAGACCTCGGATTGTCTCCCGCTTCAATGACAGCCAGGCTACAAGCATTGGAGGAGCGTTATGGGGTTAAATTGCTTAATCGAAGCACTCGCCATGTATCGTTAACCGACTCGGGAGAGCTCTATTACAAAGCCTGCTTGGACATCTTGGATAACGTCAATGAGGTAGAAAACCTTATCCAAAGTGGTGTAAAAGAGGTAAAAGGTGCCTTGAGGGTTTTCGGCACCAAAAGACATTGGTAAGCAATATATTGTT
>ASHK01000983.1 GCA_000695745.1 Vibrio madracius
GTTGAGTTTGCAGATCTGAGAATGTCACTTTCAGTACTGTCTGTATTTGTCTCTTTTCTAACGTTTTATACTTTCATCACTCAAATTCACCCGATATAGGAAGACTGAAAGATGAAGTAAGACGCCATTGTTTTCTCAAAGTATGTCGTTCGATCCATAGTGGGATTTATCGGACTCATGGGCGTGGTCGTCATACTGTCAGATATCTATGCGCCTTATACAACACAATCTCAGATACAAATGCCCACGACCAATGTGCACCCTCAAGTGTCAGGAAATATTGTCCACATCAATGTTGTCAATGGCCAAGCGGTTAGCAAGGGCGACCTCTTGTACTCTATCGATCCACGCGAGTATTCACTAAAACTTGACAGTGCCAAGGCGAATCTTGCTGCTGCAATGTCAGAACTCGAAAATTTGGAATCTCAGTTGCTTGTAGACCGCACTTTATTAAGCCAACAAAAAGCGCTGTACCAGCAATCCTTGTCGCACTTTGAGCGTTTTCGCCGTTTATACAACAAAAAGCAAATAAGTGCCGACCAATTCGAACAAGCGAAAAGCTCGAAGGAAAGTCACTTTTACCTCGTGCAGCAGAAACAAGCGGAAATCCAAAAAACAATGAGCCAAATTGGGCCTCCCGGAAAAACCCAAAGGTTTTGCAGGCCAAAAGTGCCTTGGCCTCTGCACAGCTTAACCTAGATAGAACACGTGTTATATCTGGCGGGACTGGCGTCGTGTCGAACCTGCAAATAAGTGACGGTGACTTTGTCAGCAGCGACAGTAACACTCTCGTCATTGTTGACTTAGAACAGCAATATTTAACCGCAAACTTCAATGAGAAAGGGCTAGACCAATTGGTCATAGGAAGCTCTGTATCAATAGTCTTTGATTCTGCCCCAGGTCACAATTTATCACGGCAAATAGCAAGTTTAGATAGAGCGATTCAAAGTGGAGTTGGTCAAACGGGACAATTAACTCAAATGAGTAACAGTGATCGCTGGATTCGAAAATCGGAGCAATTTCCCGTGCGAATTAAAGTGGTTAATCCACCTAAAAACCTCATAGCAGGCTCAAAAGCAACGGTCATGGCCCAACGAGGTGACAGTCCATTCTGGGCATCCATATCTTCTTTACTCATGCATACCATGGCGGTTCTTCGTTATGTTTACTGAACTGACTAACTCCAAACACAATGCCACAATAAGAAGTGCACTGCTCTACACATTTGGTTTAATTAGTGCATGGGGATGTGACCTATCGAGCCCGGTTTTTGGCGTTTTGGTTGCGCTACCTTTGGTTGCAGCTCCAGAGTTTTCTCTTGCTGTGCTGATAAAGAGATACGCACTTCAAACCACCTATATTGTGTCAGGATTGATGATCGGTGAAATGTTCGCCAACTCTGGTTTTTTGGTTTTTGCCTGCTCGGTAGCTATCCTCGGATTTTCGATCTATCGAGTCAATCGTTGGCAGCAAGCAGCAATCATGCCCACGATGATCTTCTACTATCTATTTGCAGTCGTAAACACCAGTTATGGTATCAGTGTTGAGCACAGCCTTTACAGCTTAATGGAAAGTATGATGATTCAGCTTCCAGTTGGGTGGTTGATTTTTAAACTGCTACCATCGCCAAAAAACAATGGAAAAACCAACAAAACCAATCAATGTTTTACCATCGAAGACAAGAATTTTGCCTTTCTTGTTGTGACGTTAACGCTATTAGTATTTTTACTAATCGATTTAACCACATCGATCTTTTGTGCATTAGTGGTATCTGGATGTGCTTTTTCGATCAGTAAGAAAGCACTGCTAGCTAACATTAAGAATATTGTTCCTATTCAAGTCGGTGGATGTCTGATTGGTTTAGGTGTCAATGTCATCATTTTCGCCAACATTGACAACATGATATGGGCGGCTGGAGTATTGCTGGTGCTCGTTACCTTTTATTTATTTTTTGCCAACAACCTACATTTGAGGCTTCTAGAGCGAGAAGATAATAACTACGAGAACAATATCTTAAGAGCCGCATTAGTACCGATCTCTCTCTATACCTCCCCCGATGGGCTATACCTTTCTAGCTATTTTCATCGCTCAATTGACATGCTGGTTACCGCGATACTCATGTTAGGTTTGTATTTATTAGTCAGGCATTGCCGTGAACTTTCGCCTAGCGAGTCACGTTTTACATGATGGGCTTAGAACCATCAAAATGATCATAGACGGCGTCAATGAATAATCGTTGATGGCTGGGAAGGTTAGTTCGAGAGCGATAAATCATGTTGATTGGTAACGTCGATTTTTTCCAATTCGGTGCAACTTCATAAAGATGTTCGTTCACTAACTCCGACTCGACGACAAGCTTGGGCATGAGCGTATATGTGTTGGCCTTAGACAGCGACTTAATAACCATTGTGGCATTCGACAACAATAAGTTTTGATGTTTTGAGTGATAAGTGTGCCAACTTGTGCCGTCTTCCTGACACACTGATATTTTCATATTATCGGCATAAGAAACCAACTCTCTCAGATCTAACCACTGTTTAAGCTCACTGAATGTCGTTAGTTCTTTTTCATTCTTATGGGAAGAAATCAGACTTTGTTCTAGGCTCAGTAGATTTCTACATATTAAATCGGGCGACGTCGGTTCATGGACC
>ASHK01000984.1 GCA_000695745.1 Vibrio madracius
TTGGAATATGAACTGCATAAATGCTGACACACAGAGTCCCACAGCAATAGTCGCCCAGCCAGACCAGTCTGGTGTTTTTAACGTCACAAACGCCAACAGCGATGGAATAGAAAGTGGTGTCTGTAGTAGCGCACCAAATAACATCATGATATCGAAGAAACTGTATTCTTTAATCGACGCAAACATCAAGGCAGCAAGAACGCAAAGCACACCATTCACTAATGTGGCTACTTGCCCCACGCGAAGCTGCTCTACTTCGTTAGCTTGAGGTTTAATAATGGATTGATAGACATTACGCACGAAAATACCTGCATTACGGTTCAATGCTGTTGTCATTGGAGAAATCGTCGCAGCAATCATTGCAGCTAATACCAAACCTAACATCCCAGCAGGTAAGAAGTGGTCAATATAGTAAACATATGCAGCGTTATTGGCACTCGTGCCTAACGTTGGATAATACGCCATCAAGTCAACACCCATTGCTGCTGTTGCCCAAGGCGGCACGAACCACATAACAGGTCCAACAATGAAAAGAATACCCGTAACCAGAGCCGCTTTTTTTCGCTTCTTTCTCATTGGTTGTCACCAAAAAGCGGTAACAGGATAATGCGTTATTGGTGTTCATGGTTTGCTTCATCATCATAACCACGACCCATAACCAGAAGATCTGCCAATAACTGATGTCATGCCCCATATACGTTTCAGTCGGGTATTGATTAATTAGTTCAGATGGACCACCAATTTCAATGAGTGCGTAAACGCCAACCGCCATCGTAATAGCCACCAGCAAAATCAGTTGAATCACATTCGTCGCTGATACCGTCCATGAGCCGCCACTCACCGCAATAAACGTCACCAAGCAACCAACACCAATAATGGTCACCATTAAATCGATATTAAATACCGCAGAAGCAAAGATCCCTAAGCCATTGAGCCAAATTGCACCAGATAAAATGGTAAGAGGAAAAGAAATCCAAGTGTAGACCTGCTCTGAGCTACGACCAAAACGAACCTTAATCACTTCCATCGCCGTTTCAACGCGTAGCTTTCGATAGCGTTCGGCAAAATACCAAGCCGCTACAAAGAAACCGAGTGCGTTGCCCCAGAAGATAAATAGCACCGTTAGGCCATCCTCATAAGCTTTTGCCGCAGCACCAGTAAATGTCCACGCGGAGAACTGAGTCATAAAGGCCGTCGCACCAGCCATCCACCACATCATCGCTCCACCACCACGAATAAAGCCAGATGAGTCAGTAGTAAAACGCTTAAAAGCTAACGCAGCAAACAGCACAAAAGCAAAATAGCCAATGACAATCACACCATCAAGAGTGTCCATAGTTCCCCTTTAAAATTGCTAAAA
>ASHK01000985.1 GCA_000695745.1 Vibrio madracius
AACGACTTCGTATACAGCTTCCAGCGCGCGGTAGACCCAGCAACGGCATCTCCATACGCTTGGTATATGGAATACACCAAGATGGCGAACGCGAAAGACATCGTAGCTGGCAAGAAAGACAAGAGCGAGCTAGGTGTTAAAGCTGTAGACGACTACACGCTAGAAGTGACACTAGATACCGCAGTACCTTACTTCGTAATGATGATGGGTCACACGACGGTTAAGCCAGTTCACCAAGCAACAGTAGAAAAATTTGGTGACCAATGGACTAAACCAGAGAACTTCGTTGGTAACGGCGCGTTTGTACCTAACAAATGGGTAGTGAACGAGCGTCTAGAGCTTGTACGTAACGACAATTATTGGGATAACGACCACACAGTATTGGATAAAGTAACGTTCTTGCCGATCGAGAACCAAGTTGCTGAAATGAACCGCTTCCTTTCTGGCGAACTAGATTTCACATACGAAGTACCTAACGAGCACTTCCGTCGTCTACAAAAAGAGTACCCACAAGATGTCAACATCAAGGGTAACCTATGTACTTACTACTACCAGTTCAATGCACAAAAAGCACCGTTTAACGACGTTCGCGTTCGTAAAGCCATGTCTTATGCAATGGACCGCGATATCGTTACTAAAGCTATCCTTGGCCAAGGTCAAAAACCAGCTTATTTCCTAACGCCAGAGATCACAGCAGGCTTCGACCCTGTCACTCCTGAGTATGGTCAGCTTTCTCAGAAAGAGCGTATCGCTGAAGCCAAGCGTCTTCTTGAAGAAGCAGGTTACACGAAGAGCAACCCTCTAGAGTTCAACCTACTGTACAACACATCTGAAAACCACAAGAAGATTGCTGTTGCAATCGCCTCTATGTGGAAGAAAGAGCTAGGTATCAACGCGAAGCTTGAAAACCAAGAGTGGAAGTCTTACCTAGACAGCAAAGACACAGGTAACTTTGACGTTGCACGTGCCGGTTGGTGTGGTGACTACAACGAAGCGTCTTCATTCCTAACGCTAATGGTTAGTCAAAATACCACAGCGGGTCAGCACTATAAGAGTGCAGAATACGATAAGATCATCGATAAGGCGCTACACTCTACTTCAGAAGAAGAGCGTACTCAGCTATACATCGATGCAGAGAAATTGCTAGCGAAAGATATGCCAATTGCTCCTATCTATCAGTATGTTACAACACGTCTAGTATCACCTCAGCTTGGTGGTTACCCAGAAGGTAACGCTGAAGATAAGATCTACTCAAAAGATCTCTACATCAAAGCAAAATAATTCCCTATAAAAAAATATAACTAACTAAGACCTGTGTGTGCGTAAGCACACGCAGTGTCTACTTTTATTTTAAATTGTCACAGACTGGATGGATGAGTTTATGATTAAATTCATACTTAAACGGATATTTGAAGCGATACCAACCCTGTTGGTATTAATTACTGTCTCCTTTTTCCTGATGCGATTCGCACCAGGTAACCCTTTTTCAAGTGAACGCCCACTTCCACCGGAAGTTATGGCTAACATTGAAGCAAAATATGGCCTTGATAAGCCCGTATTTGAGCAGTACACCACGTACTTGACCAACATCTTACAAGGTGATTTTGGTCCATCTTTTAAATATCAAGATTACACCGTAAACGAGCTTATTTCGGTTGCTTTACCTGTATCGGCCAAAGTAGGTCTGATTGCCTTCATCTTTACCGTTATCATGGGGGTAACCGTAGGGACTATTGCCGCTTTACGGCAAAACACTTGGCTTGATTACACGATTATGTCCACGGCCATGCTTGGGGTCGTTATGCCTTCTTTCGTATTGGCACCAGCACTGATTTATCTGTTCTCACTGCATTGGAATCTTTTCCCTGCTGGTGGCTGGCATGATGGTGGCTTTCAATACATCGTATTACCCGTGATCGCCATGTCACTACTGTATGTCGCAACGTTTGCCCGTATTACTCGTGGTAGCATGATTGAGACCTTGAACAGTAACTTTATCCGCACAGCTCGCGCAAAAGGATTGAGCTATCGTTATATCGTTCTTAAGCACGCGCTTAAGCCTGCACTGTTGCCAGTTGTTTCGTACATGGGCCCAGCGTTCGTAGGTATCATTACCGGTTCGGTTGTAGTAGAGACGATTTTCGGATTACCGGGTATCGGTAAGCTGTTCGTAAACGCAGCCTTTAACCGAGATTATTCGTTAGTAATGGGTGTCACCATCTTAATTGGTTTCCTATTCATTCTATTTAACGCCATCGTAGATATCTTGCTTGCGATGATCGACCCGAAAATTCGTTAC
>ASHK01000986.1 GCA_000695745.1 Vibrio madracius
TCAGGGAAAATTAAACCGTTAATACAGAACTGCCTGTCATTAATGTCATCCCCAAAATCACCACCATAGGCCCAATACTGAGTGCCATTTTCATCTGTTTTCGTCAGACCTTGGTCAACCCAATCCCATATGAAACCGCCTTGTAAACGAGGGTACTCACGGAAGGTGTCCCAATATTTATCAAAGCTGCCTAAGCTGTTACCCATTGCGTGGGCGTACTCACAAAGGATAAGTGGACGCTCTTCGCCTGGCATTCCAAGCCATTTTTTGATGGCAAGTTTTGGTGTTACCGTTGGATCAATGTGATGACGCTGATCACTATCGACTCGCGCATACATTGGCACAATAATATCGGTTGCTGCGGTATCAGAGCCGCCACCTTCATACTGTACCGGACGTGACGGGTCACGAAGCTTGGTCCATTGATACATGGCATGGTGGTTGTTGCCAATTCCAGACTCATTACCTAAAGACCAAATAATGATAGATGGATGGTTCTTGTCGCGCTCAACTAAACGAGTCATGCGACGCATGTAGGCGTTCATCCAAGTTACATCGTCGGATAGACGACACATAGGGAATTGGCCGTGAGTTTCAATGTTTGCTTCATCAACAAGATACAAGCCATATTCGTCACACAATTCATACCAAAGAGGGTCAGTTAGGATAATGCGCCGTGCGTACTGCGTTGAAGTTGTACTGTTTTAGCAACTTAATGTCTTCAATCATGCACTCACGAGTCATGGTATGACCCATTTCTGGATGATGCTCGTGACGGTTAACACCACGGACTAACAGTGCTTTACCATTTACTTTCAACTGACCATCTGTGATCTCAACCGTGCGGAAACCAACATTGTAGGCTTCGCAATCCACCAGTTGACCGTCTTGATCATTGAGAGAAACGACTAGACGGTAGAGATTTGGCTCTTCCGCGCTCCACTTTTTCGGATTCTCAATAGCAACCTGATGTTCTGCGATTTCTTGCCATGGGCCTTTCTCATCAATAATACGCTGACCACACAAGGCTGACTTACGTCCAAAAACGCTGTTACCCAAGTCATCAAATAGTTCAATATTGACGCTAAATGGTGACGGCTTCTCAGTAAGTTTGGTTGTCACTTTCAGTACTGCATCGCGATAGCACGCATCAAGCTCGGTATTGATCTGTACATCAGCAATAGCCATCGTTGGTTTGGTACGTAGAGTGACGTTGCGGAAAATGCCACTCAACCACCACATATCTTGGTCTTCTAGATAAGAACCATCAGACCAACGCAATACCATGACTGACAACTGGTTCTCACCTGCCACCAGTACATCAGTTAAATCAAATTCTGCCGCTAGTCGACTGTCTTGGGAGTAACCAATCCAAACACCATTACACCAGAGGTGGAATGCTGAGTTAACGCCATCAAACGTCACAGAATGACGCTCATCCGCTTTAATGCTGTCAACCGTAAATGACACTCGGTATAAACCGTTGGGTTTTCTTGAGGCACAAAAGGTGGCGTATCAGCAAAAGGATACTTCACATTGGTATAGATGGGCTTATCAAAGCCTTGTAATTGCCAGTTGCTTGGTACTTGAATCGCATCCCACTGACTGTCGTCAAACGTTGTTTCAACACACGACGCGTCTACTTGCTCTGGCTGAGAGAACAGCTTAAATTTCCATTCACCATTTAGTGAGCGCATATTCTCAGACGGTAGGTTGTCTTTTGCTGCCAGTTCACTGTGAAACGCATTAAGCGGCGCATGTGCGTCCAGAACGTTATGATGCGTTACATGCTGGTTTTCCCACTCTCTCGCGGAAATTACTTGATCGAAAGTTCTCATTCTAAACATCTCACTATTTCACAGAGCCAGTCATACCGGCCACAAATTGCTTCTGCATCAAAAAGAATACGGCTAGGGTTGGAATGGTTGCTACCACAGTCCCCACCATAATGATGCCAAAATCAGGGAAGTAGGCTGACGACAAAGAGGACAGCACTAAGTTAATTGTTTTAAGATCGGCGGATTGCAATACAATCAGCGGCCATAGGAATGCGTTCCACGACGACATGAATACGATAATAAAGGCCGCCGCATAGGTAGTTTTCATCACTGGCAAATATACAAACAGATAGATTTTCCAATCTTTCACACCATCCACTCGCGCCGCATCGATAAGCTCTGACGGAAACGCTTTAGTACATTGGCGGAAATAGAACACAATAAATACCGAAGCAATAGTTGGTAGCATCACAGCAAGGTGAGTATCCAGTAGACCCGCCTTAGCCATTAATGTGAACAGAGGGATCATCAGCGCCGCAAACGGAATCATCATTGTCAGCAACATGGCACTGTAAACACGGTCACGGACTTTGCTTTTATAGATTTCAAAACCATAACCAGCCATCGATGAGATAAGCAACGTAAACAAGGTACTGATAATGGCAATCTTCGAGGTATTATAGAAAATCAGCAAAGATCAATTDTCTCATTCAATTTGGCTAGGTTAATGAATAATTGATCACCAAAAGTAAATTTACCCGTATTAACCTGAGTTGTAGTGTTAGTACTAGATACCATCATCCAATAAAATGGGAATAAAGATACTAACGAGAATATCGATAAGAATGCATACATTAATCCACGCATTGCTTTGTTTTTATTATTCATTATTTATCCCTCGCAATTCTAAATTGAAGCATTGCTAGAATCGCTGCAAAGAATACGATGACGTATGATACCGTTGCTGCATAACCAAAGTTTGGAACAAACTTAAATGACAAATCATAAATATACATCGACAGAGTCAAGGTTTCATTTGCTGGTCCACCAGCAGTAATATTCACTACTTCATCAAACAGCTGCAATGTACCGATAGTCGACATAACCGTAGTAAATAAGATAACCGGTTTAAGCAAAGGAACAGTAATAAAGAAGAACTGTTTAATTGGGCTTACACCTTCAATACGCGCTGCTTCATAAATTGATTTATCAATGTTCTGCATCGCAGATAAAAAGAAGATCATGTTATAGCCTGTCCAACGCCATGTGATCGCAATAATGATGGTCACCTTAGCCCAGAATGGATCTGCCATCCAAGGAATTGGGTCGTTGACAATGCCTGTCCACATCAGGAATGAGTTCACAATACCTTCATACGCAAACATACTCTTAAAAAGGATAGAGTAAGCAACTAGTGATGTGACACAAGGTAAGAAAATCGCTAAGCGGAATAAGCTTCTAAATTTAAGATTCGGCGAATTTAAACAAGACGATAATGCTAACGAAAGCAAAATCATAATAGGCACTTGAATAATTAAGAAAATAAATGTATTTGAAAGTGCTTTTAAAAAATACTGGATCGTTAAATAACCGAGTTACGTTGCCAAAACCAACGAACTCCATAATAACACCACGTCCAGAATGCATGGCCATCCATAATGAATTCACAATAGGATAGATCATGAACAAGGACACTAATATGACGGCAGGTAATACAAAACCCCAGCCATTAATATCATAAAAACGCTGAAAGCTATTTTTATTGTTTTTGGAGTTAGACTTAATCGTCTTGACTAATTCACTCATAATGACACCAATAAAGAGAAGAAAAGGCCCCCACACTGACTCGCAGCAGAAATGGGGGCAAAGGAAAAACGATTATTGAATCTGATATTTCAGTTGTTGCTCAACGCTTTCTAATACTTTATCGACTGGTGCACCCTGCATAATGGAAGGCATTTGAGCGGCAATTGCAGCATCGACTTCATAGGTGTACATACCATAGTTCACCGCTGGAATTTCGGCAGCCCACTTGTTGAAGTCTGAGTAAATCTTTTGCTTGTTAAAGTAGCTGTCTTCGTATTGGTAA
>ASHK01000987.1 GCA_000695745.1 Vibrio madracius
CAAGCCGACGTAGGTCTCTGTACGAGAATCATCCGCAACCCCATGCTCATTACGATAGCCCGGTAGGAATTGACCACGCACGTTAGATTCTGTGTACTGCCCGAGTACAAGGTTGTTACGCAAATCGTCTTCAGAAAGCGGACGCAGACACTGCAACACTTTAACCACTTCGTTACGAATAGCATCAGCATTAATTTGTGCTGGCGATTCCATTCCAACCATTGCCAATACTTGCAATAGGTGGTTTTGGAACATATCACGCACCGCACCAGAACCATCGTAGTAACCACCACGCTCTTCCACGCCAAGGAATTCTGCACCTGTGATCTCAACATAGTCGACATACTGGTGATTCCAAAGTGGCTCGAACATAGCGTTTGAGAAACGCAGTACCAAAAGGTTTTGAACGGTTTCTTTACCAAGATAATGGTCGATTCGGTAAATTTGATGTTCTAGGAAATGCTCGTGAATCTCTTTGTCCAACTGGCGTGCAGACGCTAAGTCATAACCGAATGGTTTTTCGATGATCAAACGTTTCCAACCGTCCGCTTCGTCATTGAGACCATGTGCGGCGAGACTTGCTGGAATAATGCTGTAAAGGCTTGGCGGTGTCGCCAAATAGAAAAGCGTATTGCGTTGTTCGAAACCATATTGGTTGGCGACATCGTCAAGTCGAGTTGCCAGTTTCGCATAGTCTTGAGTATCTGAAGTATCAATGGCTTGATAGTGAAGATGATTACAGAAGGCTTCAAGTATTTCAGGTTCGGTTTTTTCCATTTCCTGAAGTGAGTGTTTTAGCTTTTCTCGGTATGACTCATCGCTGTATTGAGTGCGGCTGACACCAAGAATTGCGAATGATTTAGGTAGCTGGTCGCTCGCATACAAATGGTAAAGTGCAGGGATTAACTTACGATAAGTAAGGTCGCCTGAAGCAACCAAAATCACGATGCTGCTGTTTTCAGGTATTACCATCTTTTTTCCTTAGACAATGGGGGCAATTGTTTAGCGGACGCAATGTTAACAGCGCGCCAGAGAAAAAGAAAATAAGTTTTGCCTATAAGAAAGATAGGTAAATTCGTTGGGGATATAACATCCGACCAGTCGTGCAATCTCAACACCGTACTTTGAGAACGCTAGCGCATATAAAAACACCACCATTTAGCTAATGGTCGCAGAATCTTCTGGCTTGGTTACAAAATTAGACCACATAACTTCATTAGTTGTGGCACAATCCAATATAATGTAAACATAAGGTTAATAAATACGCTGTTGTTCTCGACTTCGTCGTCAACCAATATCTAAAGCGAACTATAAAAGAGAATGTGTGCATGCTTTCAATATTTGACATTTACAAAATCGGGGTCGGTCCTTCTAGTTCCCATACCAATGGCCCGATGATCGCAGGTTTTAATTTCACTGAGTTAATTGCCAGCCAGCTTAATCAGGTGCATCGTATCCAAGTCGATCTCTATGGTTCCCTATCTTTGACTGGCATCGGTCACCACAC
>ASHK01000988.1 GCA_000695745.1 Vibrio madracius
GCATACTATTTCCGATTGGCAAGAGTGGTTTAATACCAATCAATGCCCAGACGAAGGCAAACTCGAAGTCAACCGAATTCCTGCCATGATACGCCGTCGTATGAGTACATTAAGCAAACTTGCTGTCCAATGCGCTCTTGAGCTTATGGAAAATCAGCGTATTGATTATATTGTTTTTTCTAGTCGACATGGTGAGCTACGACGCAGTTCTGAACTTATCAAGGCGATCGTTAGCGGAGAAGATGCGTCGCCAATGGCCTTCTCCCAGTCTGTTCACAACACCGCTGCAGGTTTGACGACCATCGCGGCTAAAAAGCCGATCCCTGTGACGTCCATTGCAGCTTCAGACAATACATTTCATAGTGCTTTAATCGAAGCGTGGAGTTACTTAGAAGACAATCCAGACCATCGTGTCTTAGTTGTCGACTTTGATGAACCCTTGCCCGAGATTTATCAGCAATTCAAAGATCACGAGTTTTGCGGCTATAGCCTTGGTTTGATATTGTCTCGCGGTAATTCGATGCAAGTTCCCATCGTTGCACAGTCCAATCAGCCACAAGCCTTGGACTTTCTTCGTCACCTTTTAGCCTCAACGCAATCGTAACTTATTAATAACCTCATGATAGTGAAGTCTTTATACTTGAAAGTGAATCAAGCCTGGCGCATTGCAGCGACAGGTTTTTGCTTTAGTGTCTTCGGCATTGGTGGATTAGCACTCAGTTTTGTCTTAATCCCTATGATTATCCGAACCACATCCGAGACTGAACAGAAAGAGCGCCGGTACAGGCATTAATTCAATCCTCATTCGATGTATTTTGTCGATTAATGCGATTTACGGGTGCTATCGACTACAAGATTACCGGTGCCGATGAATTAAAAAATGACCGTAATTGTCTGATTGTTGCCAATCACCCAAGCCTCATTGATTACGTGTTAATTGCCTCACAACTTCAACAATGTGATTGCTTAGTGAAGAGTGCCATATGGCGTAACCCGTTTATGAAGCATATCGTTCAGGCGGCAGGCTATATTCCCAACGAAGCCCCTGATGATGTCATTGCCATTTGCGAGCAACGCTTTGAACAAGGCAACGTGCTGCTGGTTTTCCCAGAAGGCACGCGCACAACCAGCGGGATTGAGTCAAAGTTACAAAGAGGTGCAGCGCAAATTGCGGTGCGAACCGAACGTGACTTACGAGTGGTTCACATTACTGTAAGCCCCTCTTTTCTCACGAAACAAAAAAAGTGGTATCAAGTTCCCAAGATCAAGCCCTTTTTCCATGTCGAAATAAAAGGTAAGATTGAAATCGCACCCTTTATTGAGCAAACTAATTCTCCGACTTTAGCGGCAAGAAAACTGAACCGTTATTTGGCCGAAGCGATTTTCCCCGAAAACGAACACCAATAAGTAGGACCCTGTGGAAGCACTACAAAACCAAATCAAACAACTGATTA
>ASHK01000989.1 GCA_000695745.1 Vibrio madracius
GAGGCGCGTTTGAATGCGTCTAAACCTCTAGAAGTCATTGAAGGGCCATTAATGGATGGCATGAACGTGGTGGGTGACTTGTTTGGTGAAGGCAAAATGTTCTTACCTCAGGTAGTAAAATCCGCTCGTGTTATGAAGCAGGCGGTTGCCATCTAGAGCCATTTATTAATGCAGAAAAACAAGCCGGCTCTTCAAACGGCAAGATCTTACTGGCGACCGTAAAAGGCGATGTACACGATATCGGTAAGAACATCGTTGGGGTTGTGCTGCAATGTAACAACTACGAAATCATTGATCTAGGCGTGATGGTGCCGTGTGAAACGATTCTTAAAGTCGCTAAAGAAGAGAACGTGGATATCATAGGTCTTTCTGGACTGATTACTCCGTCTCTTGATGAGATGGTCCATGTGGCAAAAGAGATGGAGCGTCAAGGCTTCACCCTACCGCTATTGATAGGTGGAGCAACGACTTCGAAAGCGCATACGGCAGTGAAAATCGAACAGAACTACAGCGAGCCGGTGGTATACGTGAATAACGCCTCTCGTGCAGTAGGTGTTTGTACTTCACTATTGTCTAAAGAGCTTAAACCGGCCTTTATTGAAAAGCTTGATATTGATTATGAACGGGTGCGCGATCAGCACAACCGTAAAAAGCCGAGAACCAAACCTGTCACGCTCGAAGAAGCAAGAGCGAACAAAGTGGCTATCGATTGGCAAAACTATACGCCACCGGCTCCAGTGAAGCCTGGCGTGCATGTATTTGAGAACTTTGAGGTCGCCACACTAAGACACTATATCGATTGGACACCTTTCTTTATGACTTGGTCGCTGGTGGGCAAGTATCCAGCAATATTAGAACATGAAGAGGTAGGGGAAGAAGCGAAGCGACTGTTTCATGATGCCAATGAGTTGTTAGACCGAGTTGAGCGTGAAGGTTTGCTAAAAGCGAGTGGCATGTGTGCCCTGTTCCCTGCGGCATCCGTGGGCGATGACATTGAAGTGTACACGGACGAAACTCGCACTGAAGTGCGTAAAGTACTGCACAACTTACGTCAACAAACAGAAAAGCCGAAAGGTTTTAACTATTGTCTCTCTGATTATGTCGCGCCAAAAGAAACGGGCAAGCAAGATTGGATTGCGCTTTTGCGGTAACTGGTGGAATTGGTGAGCGTGAACTGGCTGATGAGTACAAAGCTCAAGGCGATGACTACAATGCGATCATGATTCAAGCGGTTGCCGATCGTTTGGCAGAAGCGTTTGCAGAATATATGCATGAGAAAGTTCGCAAAGAGATTTGGGGTTATTCGGCAGATGAAGCCCTGTCTAATGACGATCTGATTCGTGAAAAGTACCAAGGTATTACGACCAGCTCCAGGTTATCCAGCTTGTCCAGAGCACACGGAAAAAGGCGCGTTGTGGGAGCTACTAGAGGTTGAGCAAACCATTGGTATGTCGCTGACTTCGAGTTATGCGATGTGGCCAGGTGCTTCTGTATCCGGGTGGTATTTCTCACACCCTGATTCTCGATACTTTGCTATTGCCCAGATTCAGCAAGATCAGGTAGACAGCTATGCGGATCGTAAAGGCTGGGATCAAACGGAAGCTGAGAAGTGGTTAGGGCCAAATAT
>ASHK01000990.1 GCA_000695745.1 Vibrio madracius
TCGTGCAATTCAGCAAAATGCACAATATGGTCAATCGTCTCATCATCGAGTTCATACAAATCAGCCACATGCTGAGCGATTAGTCTTGCGTACTGACCGACTCGATAAGCATGATCGAGGCTTTCATCTAAGTGATCAAAGTTTGTACTGCGAACGGTGTACCCCATATCTGTCATCGCATCAATATAGTTACGTTGCTCATTGATGGCGTTAGCAAGGTTGCTAGTGTATGACGTTAACTGATCGACCGTTGTATTATCGAAAAAATGCGGCTTATTAGCGTCGAGGAATAGCAAACCGGTAAAGTGGCCATCATTGAGGACTGGCAGAGTTAATGAGGCGGCGTAAGGTTGTTCAAGCAACCAGCGCGAATGCTGAGATGTCTCAGTAAGAGTGGATGGAATATCATTGATAACACGATGTTTGTGTTTACAGGCTAGCTGTCCAAGCGTAGAGTGAGCATTAATAGGCGCGCTATAGCGAACTAATGGCTCACCTTCCAATGTGCTGTGGGCAAAGGTATTCAATCTGACGTGCTGAGCGTCAAAAAGAGACACTGAGATTCTGACGATTTCGGGAGCGTGGGGACTAATCGCATGGTGCGCACGCTTTAGTTCATCGTTAATTGAACCTCGGCTTAGATTCCGACGATGGCTCATGTTAGAGCTTTCCTTTCTCATAACTCACCCCCTAATCTGTGTAGGCGTGTCGCTGCCTAATCACTGTCCGTCGATATAAAGCCCTTTTATTGATTTGAAACTATATTAAGGGGAATTCCCCCCAATAATTAGTGTATGACTAAGCTGTGATTCTGACGAGGAAAATCACCCAAAATCGGATTGATAATTGATTTAGATTAAACTTACGAGTGTTGGCTCAATAAGCCTGCTAATGCAAAGAACACCACCATCCAAACAATAGGCAATTTAAACGGTTTCATTAGCAGTGCCCCTAAAAGTACCCAGGCAAGATCGTGTGCACTAAATATCGCACTGGTAAAAACAGGCTGATAAAGAGCGGAGAGCAGCAGACCTACCACGGCAGCGTTTACCCCCACCAAAGCACCAGACACCGCTGGTATTTTGGCGAGCTGTTGCCAGTTTTTTAAAACACCAACAAGCAATAAAAAGCCAGGCATAAACACTCCGAGTGTGGCTACGATCGCCCCCCAAATAGGAGAGGAAGGCATAAGCTCATAGCCGATATAGGTAGCAAAGGTGAACATCGGGCCAGGAACGGCTTGCGCAGCCGCATAACCAGTCAAGAAACTGTCTTGGGTCAGTTGGTCACCAACGATGTTTTGTAGCAATGGAAGCACTACGTGCCCTCCACCA
>ASHK01000991.1 GCA_000695745.1 Vibrio madracius
ACCGAAACTTAATATTGCGTTGCTCTACAGGAGGCATGGAGCAAAATAAGATATGGATCGATCCTTATCAAGATGATAATACCAACCAAGATCTACACTATTTAGTCAAGTACCCTAGAGGCTCAAGAAGCGCTGTTGACTGCAATATTCTTCGAGCTGAGTTCTATTATTATCACGAACTCACCGCTATGGGTTTTGATACCATCCCAATCCAAAATATGCGATTAGAAGAAGGATTAAACTACCCTTCTTTATGGTTGCCTAGATTTGATATTCGTTTTAACGAAGAGCAACATATTGAAAAATTCGGAATGGAGTCTGTTTACTCCATTCTGAATAAAGGTGCAGGTGTTACTCTAGAACATGAAGCGACTATTAGAGTGTTAATAGAAAAAATTACCCATAGCCATATGGTGAAAAATCAAGGGTATGACTTTGATGTTCAAAGCTTTGTTGTAGAGTGGGTAAAGAGAGATTTACTCAACATCCTATTTGGCAATAGCGATAACCATGGTAGAAACACCTCATTCTTAAAAGGTGATGGTTATATTAAGTTAGCCCCAATCTACGATTTTGCCCAATGAAAGCCGATCCAGAAGGTATTCCAAGAACGACAAAATGGAAAGCCCCACTAGAAGTTGGAGGCACTTACAATTTTATCGGTATTGCAGAATCACTGTCTGACCTTGTGCCGAGCGAGTTCTTACTTAGCGAGCTTAAAGATGCCGCAGAAAAGTGTCTTGAGCTTAAAGAAAGACTGATAGTTCGTGGGGTTCCAGAGCAGATCATTGAAATGCCAGCAATTGGATTAAATCATATCCCTGAAAAATTGAAAAAATGGGGGCTGTTATGAGCAATAAGAACAAATCACCCAAAGAGTCTATAAATGATGTAGTTAATCGTCTCCGACATAATCGCAAAAAGGTCTCTAGCCCCCACAATACAAGCATCGATGACAACGTAAAGGCTGATACTGTTAACCTCGGAGTTCGCACTTCTCAAAGGGCATCAAAAAAGACTCTACCTCCAAAAGCAACCGAACGCAGCAGGATGGTAAATCAAATAGTTAAACAACTATTGTTTGGCGAACTAACTCAAGGTCAGGCACTAAAAGAGCTTCGAATCAATGTGCTAGGTTTGAAGCAAGATGTTTATGCAAAGCTCGTAGATGTGTCCCGAAAAACACTCTCTGATATAGAGAATGATCGTGGTAATTACAAAACAGACATATTGAATAAAGTCTTCAAACCTTTTGGTCTAAAAGTTGGTCTAATACCGTCCTCATCGAGTATGCTGAAGTCATTGCTCGACAATAACTGATCACCTATTGATAAATAGCGGTTGCAAATAGATTTAAGATTATTTGGCCATGAGAGAAGTGGTCCGTAATAGCAAAAAGTCCAATGTGAGTTGTTAGCCTATTATTGATAGAGGCTAACAAATATGGTCCATCTTTCTAATGTCTTTGTATTCAAGACGATAAATTTATCACTCCGACATTTTCAGCACTACGTACTTCTCACCACAACGGTATAATCGCAGTTCTTTCTGCCATTAAACTGAGTGACATAAACGCATTAGTTTGAAAAGATGCAGTATCTGAATCACTCGCAATAGTTATTTCAACTTTGCACGTATCGTAGTTGCTCATCAAGCTACTTAAAGACTCATTCCATTGTCCACTTAGGCTCGTTTGATAATACCCCGTGGTAATGTATTGTTCGCTTATTGAAAGGTCTGGAACAAAACCACCAATCGTGGAGTGTAATGATTGATTTTTACACTCCAAAAATTCACCTCTTTGGTAATACGAGTGATTGGTTTGTGGTGCCCACGATAAATCCATCGAATCACCGTCAAAAGATTGTGTCAGTTCAAAGGACAGAGGTAACTCCGTCGCGGTTAAGCTTGAAACTAACGCCTGATTTCGATGCCATTCAACAGTATATTCACTCCCACTCGAAGGGATGTTAACGGCATAACTCCTGAGTGTACCGTTTTCGAAATAATCAGGCTGTAACTGATACCTCAGGCCATCCACGACAATAGATAATTTGTCAGCTTCGTCGAGCTCAACAGGATAAGTAGACGCTTGCACTCGAGCATAGGCTATGACTTCCATATTGCGAGAGGACTGATTGATTATTGAAAAATCAATATCCAATTCCTCAGTTGAATATTGGCCGCTGGTATTTTGGGACTGTATTGGCGATGTACTGCCGCCGCTATCCCCGCCTCCACAACCAAATAGAACGAAGGTAGCAGTTATCAAAATAATGATAGTTTTCATTTTACTTCCTTGAAATAGAGCCAAGACAGATACCTTGGCTCTTTTGAATAGAGTTATGAGTTTTTATGACTTTTAAGTATTGGTCGTACTTTTCGTGTAGCAAACCAGCCAGCAAAACAGGCTAAAGGAAAAGTAGCCAGAAAACGCCATAGATTGTTTATATCTAACAATTGAAATGAATAAACAATCCCAAAAAAATAACCAAATGAGGCCGCAATATACAACATCAACAGTGGGTACTTTTCTCTGATTGGTTTCAGAGCTGAAGCGAACATTACCAACGCTATGTACCCCCCGGCAGCTAGGGTCGCTAAGATGAAATCCTCTTTAAGAAAAAGAATTACTACTCCACCCCAAAGTACGAAATATACCGCTGTGGTATCCCATTTTTCATCTTGTTCAGTCACACTTCACCACCGTATTACAACCTACAGATACTGCATTGTTCACCGTACCTACATTATCTACCGTCTGCTTAAGAACCGGAGTTCCGTAGTATATAGCGTCATCTACAACACCTCCGACTTTACCGGTAGGCCCTGTCATCATGCCAATAAAGTTACTCCAACTAGGTCTAAGCCCCATGCTCCAATAGCCATAACCGTTCCTGAAACGGG
>ASHK01000992.1 GCA_000695745.1 Vibrio madracius
TGAAAATATCGATGATTTGTGGCAGCTAATCGAGACTCAACAAGAAGGCATGACTTTTCTCAGTCAAGAAGAGTGCCAAGAGCTTGGTGTCAGTGAAGCCACTCTCGCGGACGACAACTACGTGCCCATCTCGGCTCATATCCAAAACACCGAACAGTTCGATCCGCTGTTTTGGGGCATGTCCCCCAATGAAGCCAAACTCCTCGACCCGCAAATACGAAAATTTATGGAACACAGCTGGGCGACATTAGAATCATCGGGGTACATCACTCAGCGTAAATCTCAGCTGATTGGTGTTTTTGCCGGCAGTGGGACCGATCATTACTTCCAAAATAACGTGATACAAAAAGCCCATGCCGGCGAAGTTGACATGTGGGAAGCCTCGGTGGCAAACCGAAAAGACGCACTCGCCACCAAAACTGCTTACTTCCTTGGTTTAACTGGCCCCGCTAATTCGATCAACACCGCGTGTTCAACTGGGCTGGTTTCCATTGTGGAAGCGTGCCGTAATCTCCAGCTAGGCACTTGTGATATGCGCTCGCTGGCGGTGTTTCACTGGTCATGCCGGAAGAAGTTGGTTACACCTACAGCGAAGGGATGATCATGGCCCGTGATGGTCACTGTCGACCTTTCGACCACAATGCTTCAGGGACGATTCCCGGCTCTGGTGTGGCTGTTGTGTTGCTCAAACCCTTAACCTCGGCAATCAAAGACCAAGATAATATTCTTGGTGTCATTAGTGGCTACGCGACGAATAATGATGGCGATAGAAAAACCGGATATACCGCGCCCTCGTTAATTGGTCAAAGTGAGTGCGTGGTCAACGCTCATAGGATGGCGAACATAAGCCCTAAAGACATCGACTACATCGAATGTCATGGCACGGCGACACGACTTGGCGATCCCATTGAAGTACAAGCGCTTAAAGAAGCATTTGATCATCAGCGTTCTGATAGTGACGTGCTCAGCACAACACATTTAGGAGCCATTAAAGCGAATATTGGTCATACAGATGCGGCATCAGGCACTGTGGGAGTGATTAAGATCGTCCAAATGCTGCAGCATCAAGTGATGCCAGGTCAAGCTAACTACTCAAAAGCCAACAGCGAACTTAACTTACCCGATACCTGCTTTGAAATTAGCCCACAAAACACACCGTGGGAACCAACAAAAGCTAAGCACCGAGTCGCAGGTGTGAGTTCCTTTGGTATTGGGGGAACCAACGCCCACGTTGTCATCGAGGATTTTGCAGCACAACCCAAAACAAACACAGAGAAAAGCGATGAATCAAGATCAGAGCAAACCGCTCCGAAGATAATTCCTATCTCTGCGAAGTCTCGCTCTTCGTTAGAAAGCTATCGAGCCTCATTATTGAACTATGTCGAAAACAACATCGATAAGCCGGGATTGACTTGATGATTTGTCCTTCACGCTCATTAATAATCGCGAGCCGTATCAATATCGAAACGCATACGTAGCAAACTCTTGTCATGAGCTGGTTCAAGCAATAAAAGCGAACCAATCATACAGTGAAGTTAATTTGGATCTCGACAACCATGTTATTTTTATGTTCCCGGGACAAGGTACGCAATACCTTGATATGGGTAGAAAACTTTACGACAGCGAGCCAGAGTTTGCCCGCATTGTTGACCATTGCATTGCGTTAGCCAATCCATATTTGGCAGACAATCTACACCATGTGCTGTTTAGCCAAGATGAGCAGCCAACCCACAACATCAACGATACCGAGTGGACACAAATTTGCTTATTCGTCATCGAGTACTCACTCGCCAAGCTTCTACAACAAATGAACATTGAAGCTGACGCCTACATGGGACACAGTATCGGCGAATATGTTGCTGCAACGCTATCCGGTATTTTTACCCTAGAGGATGCCATTAAAGTGGTGATTGCACGTGGGCAATTGATGCAATCTATGCAACCTGGGAAAATGCTTGCGGTACAAGCGAAGCTCAGCCAAATCGAGTCTACGGTTGAGAGCCATCACTGTGAAATTGCGGTGATCAATTCTCAACAAGATATCGTTGTCTCTGGACTGGAATCTGACATTCTGGCACTGCAATCTCACTTCGATAAAGCGGAGATTGCGTCAATATTCTTACCGACTTCACACGCCTATCATTCTCGAATGATGGATGAGGCGGCGGACAAGTTCAAACAAGTCCTCTCAACCATCACTATTGATGAACCATGTAAGCCTTTCGTCACCAATCTGACCGGTGCAATGGCTACCTCCAATGTACAATCAGCTCAATATTGGTGTGACCAATTGAGAAATGCCGTTCGTTTTTCAGAGTGCATTGAAACCATCAGTCAATATTTTGATGACAAAGTCACGTTCATTGAGGTCGGCACAGGCAAAGGACTCACCTCTTTTGTCAATAAGTACATAACGTCAACCGATCGCAAGTCTATTCATGCGTTTAATACTTTGCCTTCACGCAAAGGCAGCGCCATGCTGGATATCAAATGCAAACTGGACTTAGCGGCCATTCTATGGAAAAACAATCAATATTCAGCCCCAGACCTAAATACGTGTCTGCATCACTCTAGCGCGACAAACCTCGCAGATTGTCCGACATATCAATTTGATCACTACAGATGCTGGATGGAAAAAAGTCTCAACGTAGCGTCTCAAAACAAATTGGAGTTATTAGACAAAAGCCACTGGTATAGCACACCACAATGGGCGACCTGCAAACCTTTACGCCACGGAAGCCG
>ASHK01000993.1 GCA_000695745.1 Vibrio madracius
AGTCGCAATGTACTCTGGTACTTGTACAGTAAGACCGGTAGATAGACGTGCTGGTTTTGTACGTGCTGACGCTGATGCTCCTTTAATAGAAGGATCAGTCTCTTCAATAACAAGTTCTACAGAAGAAGGGAGTTCAAGACCAACAGCGCTGCCGTTGACAACAATAACTTGTACACCTTGAGTGTCTTCGTTGATGAAAAGTAACTCGTCTTCGATTTCGCTGTGTTTGAACGTGAACTGACTGTAATCTTCATTATCCATGAAGATGTACTCATCACCATCAACGTATGAGAAAGTGACGTTACGCTTGTTCATTTCAACGGTATCTAGAGTATCGTCAGACTTGTAACGCTCATCAACTCTTGAGCCTGTCGCCAAATCAGTACAACGCAATTTGTAGATCTTTGCACCGCCACGACCGCCTGGAGTCGTCACTTCGATATCTTTGATTAGCAACGTTTTGCCATTTGACTCAATCGCAAAACCTTTTTTTAGCTCACTTGCCTTAGGCATGGAATATTTCCTTCGTTTTTTGTTTAGACAATCAATTATACTTCCGAAGTCTTACTTTGCTCAAGAAACATGTGATGCTGAGCACGATTCATTTGCTCATTGAATCTCAAGTAGTCGAAACGTAGAATAGAAAAACCTGCAGTACTTTAGATCGATATCGTGCCTACTCCGAACTCACTGCCATTATTGAACTTTCAACCTGAATATATTGATGTCGTTCATGATTTGCTAGCGTGTCTAAAAGCGAGCGTTAAAGACAATCTACACAGCGTTTATATCTATGGCTCTGTCGCCCAAGGGCGAGCCAAACCCGGCGTGTCCAACTTGGATGTTGTGGTGGTGACATATCGCCCATTTAGCGATGGTAAAACGTCTCTTTTCAACAGTATTAATTGGCGTATTCAGAAGGCATTTCCTTTTGTTCGAGGAATCGCTATTCGCACTGCTATTGTTGAGCAAGTGGTCTCAATCGATGCGTTGTTCACGTGGGGATTCTTGTTGAAACAATGTTGCCACAACATTTATGGTGACGATCTCGCCGAGTGTTTTGGAGACTACATTCCAAGTTGGGAGATCTCTAAGCAGTGGAACATGGATATTGCAGAGTGTTCCGTGGCGCTTCGTCATCAGATAGCACAAGCAATGACAGAGGGCGAGCAGTTGGTGGCGCAGCGCGAAATGGCTAAAAAGCTGTTGCGTGCTGCCTATGGTTTAGTACTCCATAAACACAAAAGATGGATAGATGATCCGCTTGAATGTGGTGCGCAGTTCTTAGCGTATTTCCCCGAACGCGAGCAGACTATCGAACGTCTTGGTATTTTATTAGGGACTCGCCTCATACCTAAACGTTCAGTGGTAGGGCTTTTGGATGAGTTCGGTCCGTGGATGGCTAACGAATACAAAAAAAACGGAATTTCGTATCGGTTAGCCGTGAACTTAGAATAACCCCATCTGAGGCGCACTGAGATCGTCGAAGCTCTGACCTATAAATGGCAAGATAGCTTCTGCAATGGGCCGCAGCTGCTTGTCAATGTAATGCTGATAATCAATGGGTGTGCGCTGATATTCAATTGGCTCAGGCCCATTCAAAGTAATGACATACTCGATTCTACCGCGGTTTTGGTATTGCAGTGGGCGTCCTAGCTGTTGGTTAATGTCGTCAGCCATTCGAGCTGCGCGCACTTGCGGAGGAATATTTTTTTGATACTCATGAAGCTTTCGGCGTAGACGCTTTTTGTAAACTAATTGGTCATCAAATTCACCACGAGAGGTGCTTTCGACAAATGAGCGTACATAATCTGAAGGGTCTTGGTTGTTAAAAATCATCATATAGAGCTTTTGCTGGAATTGTTGCGCCAGCGCTGTCCAATCCGTTCGAGCGCTTTCTAATCCTTTGAAAATCAGCTTTTCGTTGTCCCCATCGCTAATCAAGCCCGCATACCGTTTTTTGGAGCCAG
>ASHK01000994.1 GCA_000695745.1 Vibrio madracius
TGCGGTCGAGTTGATATTTTTGGTCTGTGATAACTTTTTCAAGAACTTCAACGCGTTCCGTTAACCGTTTTATCTGTTGGCTCAGTTCACTATTCGCACTGTCAGCATTCGCATTGGCTTTCTCAAGTTCAATGACTCTCATCTTTTCACGATGAGCCAAAAAGGTGCGTAACATACCTCGCCCAAAAATAGCGCCAAAAATAATGAGAATAACTAACACTTCGGACATAAGCACCTCTGCGACTCTAGTGATAATTCACCATAGTCGTCGGCGGACTTAAACGCAAACGGTTAGCAATGTCGAGGCGGTAATTCGGGGCTTGGATCTCAATCGGATTATTCTAAAGCAAATATGTGAATAAGAGATAGAAGTGTATATTGGGGGGCTTAAAACGAACAAAACCCCGACACTTGTCGAGGTTTCTGAATAATGGAGGCGCCTCCCGGAGTCGAACCGAGGTCCACGGATTTGCAATCCGCTGCATAGCCACTCTGCCAAGGCGCCTTTCTGTAACACATAAAGACATTAGTCTGTCGTGTTCGGGGCGTACTTTACGGATTACGAGACATTAGTCAAATAAAAATCGTCATTGTCTGTTTGCTTGTCGAGATTCACGCCACTTTGCTTAATTCAACACCATGTTTCATGCGCGTATCGTTGATAGCGGAGTAAAGGCTATCTGTCCTTCACCACTTTTTCATCAAACGTCCAACCAAATTAGGATGATAGGACCAACAATGGTCAAACATGCTCATCAATGCAGGGTTACCATATTTAGACAGATTAATAGCGTGAAAACGATTCTTGCACTCTTTCAAGCGATCCACTTTTTGTTTCATCTCATCGGATTGCTCTGGCGCTATAAAATCAGAAATCACAACCATATCCGCATTTTTGTATGTATCTGACCTCATCAAACTAATAGACTGTTGCAACACAGTTCCAAATCTGTACCACCATGAAATGAATAGCTTAGAAAGTCAGCCGCTTCTCGCAAACCATCTTGTTTAGTGAGCTCGTAGGTAATATGAGTGGTAGAAAACAAGATTACATAACACTCTCGGTCTTCTGCGAGTGCGATTTGCATCAGCGCATAGGCCATTGCCTTGGCGCACTGCTCCGGAAATCCACTCATTGATCCCGAAGCATCAATGCAAACAATAAACGGACCTTTTTCAAGCTCGACCTCGTTATTATCTGGCTTTCTGGTGCGTACCTTTTTCAACGTGCGAGATTTGCCTTGCGTTTTGTAGTTCATTAGACGTTTATCCGCAAGATGCTTATAGAACACAACTTCTAACTCTGGATACGCCAAAAACATGGTCTCGTTAGGCAAGAGCTTATTAAGATCATCTGACTCATGGATACCGACAATATCGTCCGTGGCTTCATCACTGAGTTGCTCAACCATCTCAACATCTTCTGCTTGCGCTTTGTTGAGCTCAGGGTCATCTTGCTCATTAGCCATTCGTCCAAGTTGCTCGGCAATATCTTGCAAACCTTTATTCTTTTTAAGAAATTCGGCGTGGTTGTGCATGACTTTAAGGTCGGTCTTTGTCAACTTAGCCGATGCCATATCCCACAGACGTCCCATCGCAGCTTCATCGCCCTGCTCTGTCACGGTATCCATGTTTTGCATGGTTTCCATCCGTTGATACAAGTCGGCTAGAAACTTCTCTTTGCTTGCCTCTAGCTCAGAGATTTCGGCTTGTTTGATGGCATCCGCTAAACTTTTGTACCACAAATCACAGAAGAAACGAGGAAACATGGGGTTATGGATAGACTTGTTTTTTTCCAACAAACGTCTTGCCTGCATATAGAACGCAGAATGCCACTCAAGCTGTTTGACGACATCATTAATGCGCTCAAAAAACGTTGCTTCATCCCAATGAATCACTTTTTGGTATAACGCCAGTTCTTTCTGGAAACGTTCAGTCTCACACACTCTAGTCATCCGTTTTTTATCTGACCCTCGCCATTTCAATAGATGACTCTTAACCGCCGAACGAACGCCCCGTTTTTCAGTAAGCGCAGCAACCTGTGACCTCGCCATCAGATCGTTGACCGCTGAGTCAATCAAACCTGAATCAGCGATCATAAGCGCTAAGTTTAGTCCGTCTGCTCCGAGCATCCATGCCT
>ASHK01000995.1 GCA_000695745.1 Vibrio madracius
GTACCTTGCATAGGCGCATTAATCGCCGCTCGTTCCGCTGCTTTACGACGCATGCCATTACGCGACTTAATTTCTGGTAGATGTAGGCGGCGGCCAAAAATGGTTTCCACATAACCTTTTTCAGCTGCAAGTGCACGCGTGTCTTCCATGTACTGCATCACGCCAGGATAACGCTCAAAGTAAGTATCCATATACTGCTGTGCTTCACCACGAGGAATACCCAACTGCTTAGATAGTCCGAATGCACTCATCCCATAGATAAGACCAAAGTTGATTGCTTTGGCACGGCGACGTTGTTCACTTGTCACCTGTTCAATATCAACGCCAATGATCTCCGCCGCTGTTGCTGCGTGGATATCTTTACCGTTTTTGAATGCATCCAACAGAGCTTTATCTCCAGATAAATGCGCCATGATTCTCAGTTCAATTTGAGAATAGTCGACAGCCAAGATCTTCCAGCCATGCGGTGCAATAAACGCCTGACGAATACGACGCCCCTCTTCATTACGAATTGGGATATTCTGTAGGTTTGGATCGGTCGATGACAAACGTCCAGTAGCCGTTACCGCTTGGTGATAAGACGTATGAACACGACCGGTTTCTGCATTAATCATCTTCGGTAGCTTATCGGTATAGGTCGATTTTAGCTTGGCCAAACCGCGATGTTCCAAGATCAGTTTTGGCAACGGATAATCCAGTGCGAGTTCTTGTAATACTTCTTCATTGGTAGATGGCGCACCTGATGGCGTCTTCTTGATGACCGGTAAGCCCATTTTTTCAAAGAAAATAGTTTGTAACTGTTTTGGAGAGCTTAAGTTGAACTCTTGTCCGGCAATCTCAAATGCTTTTTGCTCAAGCTCATCTAATCTTGCAGCGATTTCCTGCGATTGCGCACCTAACAACATATCATCAATGAGTACACCCGTACGTTCAATACGAGAAAGCACTGGCACCAAAGGTACTTCAATCTCTTGATAAACACGATTCAGCGCTTCATTTTTCTCTAACTCTGCATTCAAACGCTGATGAAGTCGGAATGTCACGTCAGCATCCTCAGCCGCATAAGGGGAGGCTTGCTCAAGATCGATCTGGTTAAAGGTGAGCTGCGCTTTACCTTTGCCCGCAATTTGCTCGAATGAGATACAACTGTGTTGTAAGAAGCGCAAAGCAAGGCTATCCATATCATGTTTGCCACCAACACTGTTGTAGACGTAAGATGCCAACATGGTGTCAAACTTGATGCCTTTAAGTTCAATATCGTAACGAGCCAATACACTCGCATCGTATTTTAGATTTTGCCCAACTTTCGCAATGGCTTCATCTTCTAATAGCGGCTTTAACTGCTCTAGGACCCATTGACGATCAAGTTGTTCTGGTGCGCCAATATAGTCATGAGCGACAGGAACATATGCCGCTACGCCGTCTTCAATCGCAAATGACAGACCAACAAGGTTTGCCACCATATAATCTAGGCTATCGGTCTCGGTATCAAAAGCGATCACTGGAGCGGATTTCAACTTATCCAGCCACTGGTTGAAGCTCTCTTCCGTTAGAATGGTTTCGTAGGCACTGCGATCGATAATGACTTGTGAGGTGTCCATTTCAGATGGCTCACTACTGGCCGATGAACCGGTGCTCTTGCGTGCACTGCCCTCTACCGCTTCCACTTCACCAGTACCACCTTCAAGCAACTCATTTAACCAAGACTTGAAGGTCAGCTGACCGTACAGTTTGGTCAACTCATCTACGTTAGGTTGCTGCTTCAAAAGAGAATCAGGGGTGCAATCTAGCTCCACGTCCAGCTTAATCGTCGCTAATTCATAGGACAAAATGGCATTGTCTTTATGCTCTGTAAGTTTCTTAGCCATGGTTTTAGAGCCACGGAAGCCAAGTGGCGCGATATCATCGAGACGTTCATAAAGATCTTTGATCC
>ASHK01000996.1 GCA_000695745.1 Vibrio madracius
ATCTAAACCCATTTAATACGTATAAATGTAGATTTAATGTGATCATTTCCAGTATTTATTAACTTATGGTAGTCACCAAAGTCCGGAAACGATTACATTGAAAACGAATAAAAAAAGGCTGCATAGGAATACCATGCAGCCTTTGTTAATTTTACGGGACTTATATTCGGCGTAACTGAACCAATACAGCGGTTTCCGAGTCCAAGATAGGCATTGTTAAACCAATTTCTTCACACCATTCACCGGTTAACTCACACCCTTCTTCCATCCAAGGCGGTTGATAATTGACGATATCATCAAACAGATGCAGGCTTATCAAGTACTGAAACCTGATAACGTGCTTTTGGATCCAATCCAGGTATGCGCAAGTGACCACTTTAGAGAGTTAGTCGGCATAGCCAATTGAGCAATTTGGATCACTGCCTGAGATTTATCTTTGGCCACCACTGCGGAAATCTGATGGGCTTTATCATCCGTCATTAAGCGCCATGAGTTGCCTGAATGAAGCAGTGAGCGTAGTGATTTATGCAGCTTAATGTATCGTTCAAACCCTTGCTTTTCGACGTCACTTTCTTTTACCGGATCAAGCTCAATCCCCATATGACCAAATAACGCCGTTAAGCCACGAAACTCAATCGCATGGCGGCGACGAGTACTGTGACAATGGCTAGCACCAATATGACTCCCCATGACTTCTGGAGGGAAGAAATAACTCATTCCTCGCTGTATCGATTGTCTTTCGAGCGCATCGTTGTTATCCGAGCCCAGAATCGGTGCGTTCGTTTCAACACTTCAAAATCGATTCGTCCGCCACCAGCTGCACATGATTCAATTTCAACATTAGGGTGCTTAGCTCGTACTTTATCCACGAGCTGATAGTAACGAACGACCTGCTCGTAACCAGCGGCTCTGCCCTCGTGCCCCGGTTGAACCACTTCACGGTTCATATCCCATTTGATGTAAGCAATATTATAGGTCGAGAGGAAATAGTCCAAACGCTCAAATAAGTAATTGAAAGCATCATCATTTTGAAGATCAATAACGTATTGATTGCGGCCTGTAGGCTGCTGATAACCGTCAACCGCCAGTAACCATTCAGGATGCGCTCGATAAAGGTCGGAGTTTTTGTTTATCATTTCTGGCTCAAACCACAAACCAAACATCCATCCCAAGCTTATTCACATGCTCGACAACGGGAGCTAAACCATTGGGATATTTGGTTTCATCTAAGAACAATCACCTAACGCCGCTTTATCGCCATCGCGCCCTTTGAACCAACCGTCATCAATAATAAAACGCTCAACGCCCATTTGTGCAGCCTGCGTCGCCATAGACATGATGTAGTCAGGATCGTGATCGAAATAGATGCCTCCCATGTATTCAGATGAATTGGGCGAGGCTTACTCGAAAATTCTGTCGGGAGAATAGAGTGACGCACGTGTTCGTGGAATTGCTGGCTCATGCCATTCAATCCTCTATCGCTGTAACTGGCGTATAGCCACGGAGTCGTTATGCTCTCGCCTTGTTCAAGTGCCACTTCCCCTGGCAGATAGATAACTTCTGCCTGAGCATAGCGGCGTCCATCGGCTTTCACATCAACTCTTAGCCTGTGGTTGCCACTCCACGCGAAGTGGAAACCCCAAACATCACCCGTCATTTCATCAAAATGACTGGTACCCGCTACAATGGCAGGATAGTGCTCGTGAGAGGTTCGTCCACGGCGGTTTTCTTGCTGGAAACCTCCCTGCAACAGTGGCTGACGTACCGTTTGGAACTCATGGACCCAACGGCCAAAAAAGGTCATCAACTCTTTAGCCCGCTCAGGTAACATCAATGTATTGGCTAAACGATTTACTTGATATGCACCTGGCTTATTGTTGGTGAGCGTATGGCGCACCTTGACCACATCATGTTGATCTAATTGCAGTTCTGTTTTAAGCGTCAACCCAGCACAGACGTCCTCGCTCACGAGTGTCAGCTGATTGTCACAATGTATTGTCTCCGAGATGGTGAAAACAGGTGCCCAATCTAAACCATTACGATGCCCTTCCAGTGCAGGACTGCTGAACAGACCACGGGCTAACTCCGGGCTCAACGACATCGCTATGTCGTCATCCAAACGCCCATAAGGAACGGGACGTTGTAACGCCAATCTTGATTGAGGGAGAGACACATCGATGTTCTTACCCCAATGTAGAATCTCTGCTAACTCCCCAACT
>ASHK01000997.1 GCA_000695745.1 Vibrio madracius
AAACTAGTTGTCAAACTTATTGATGTATTGATTGATAATATCAAAAAACATCACAACGTCACGTAATCTTGCATTCAAGTGCAGGATTTTTACTCACTAGTCAGTATTTTTTTGAACCCGTCCTCATTCTGAGAGGATGAATGGACTTTTATTAGTCCTTGTTTTATCGCGGTTCGACACGCTTGTCGGATATCTTCAGTCGCCAAACTGGCAGCAGGAGCGTTGTCTATCGCCTTTAAATAGACCCAATGACTCTTACTTTCTTTCATACTAACGTCTCGCGCCATATGTGTAGCGATGAGTAAGATATCCAACAGTTCTTTGTCATTAATAGCCGTGTAGGCGCGTGGCAAAAACGGATAATTGGCCATACCCACACGGACGATGCGATTGATGTGTCGATTTGGCTCAAATTCATCTACCCAGCTTTGAATTTCTTCAAACAAACTCTCAGCAGTGCGAGGCTTAATACTCGGTTCGATATAAAGCAGGTTAGCGTCTGAGAAATGGTAAATACGTGCAGGGTTCTCTATCTTGTTACGAATAAACTCACCGAATGCACGTTCCAATTCCAAGCCTGATTTATACCCGTTTTGGAGGTACATGTTTCTTAGGAATGGTAGATCTATCATGACAAAGCGAGGCGGTCACTCAGGGGCTCGTTAATCAGTTCGCCAACTTGCCATTGTTCGAAATAGCTTTGAGTGCGCTGCAATGAACTTGGTAAATTGGCGTTCAGTAGACGCAGGTTGGGTAAACCAGAGCGAGCATGAGTAAACAAGGTATCATTAAGTTCCTTAAGTTCCGCTTTATTACGTCGGGAAACATAGAACAAGCGTAAGCCTATCAGAGCCATGATGGACAGCGCACAGAACAAACCAAAGGCGACTTTTTGGAATTTCTTTTGCTGTTCTAGCGCTTCTTTCAGTTCCTGTTTTTGGGTTTCGTAATGCAGACCTTGTTCTACAAACTGCTTTTGTTGTCTAAAGGCGTCTTCGCTGATTTGGTTGAGCTGGTCTTGTTGGTAAATACGTAGCGAATTGGCTTTCTTAATTTCTGCTAGCGCTTTTTGGTAATGGCCTTGTTGCTCATAGCCCAGCGCGAGTAATTGGTGCGCTTGTTGCTCAAGCGAGGTTTGGTTAAGTGATTTGCTTAGCTCAAGCGCTTTGCTCGCTTGTTCTATCACTTTATCGTTTTCTTGTTGATGGTAAGCCAGACCTGCGTAAAGCAGCGCAGCGCGTGCCTTGAGTGCCGGATAATCGGCATAGCTGAGCAAGTTTTCTGCGCGGGTCAGGTACTGCTCGGCTAGCGGATAGTTATAGAGCTGCAAATAAGTCGATGCCAAGCTGATGCGAATATCGATCACTTTCTCAATGTTTTTGTCTGTTGCCTGATGGTCGATAACATTGAAGTAATGAACCAGGCTAAATTGTATTTCCCTTGAAGAAAATAGATATCGCCCATGAGTTTTAGCACGTCAGCTAAGATCGGTGATTCAGGATAATTACCGTAAAAGTCGGCCGCTTGCGATAAGTGCTCAAGAGCTTTGTCTAAAACCTGACGCTGCATGAATAGCTGTGCTAGAAGCTGATTAATGTGCGCTAATTGATCGCTGCTATTTAGCTCGATGGCAGTCCAGTAGGCTAATAGCAGTTCGGATAGTGCTTCGTTATAACGTCGGTAACGAAGAAAGTGTGCCCCATAAGCGGTGTGATACTCAACCGCCCACTTTGACAACTTATCTTGAGGGATGAACTCATTCGCCTTCTGATACATATGATTGGCGAGCTCGTATTCATTTTCTGCCGACGCTATCTCAGCTTGCAAGATCTTAATGCGATAACTGGTGCGATTGGCAATGCTCTGTCCCTTACGGATGGTTTCCAGATCGTTCTCAATATCCTTGAGTGCATCCAGCGCCTTCGCTCCTTCGCCATCGGTCAGCCATAATAGGCGTGTGTTGAGGATACGAACATCCAGCTCTAAAAACAGTAGGTGATATTGCTTCGTCATGGCCTCTGCTTTATCCAAACCTTGCAGCGCTTCTCGTACGCGACCTAGGTTGAATTGAGCTTGAGAAGCGATGATCAATGCGTTCACCGTGCTAAGGGGGGTTCGAATGCGTTGGTCAGTATCGTCGCGAGACAAGTTAGGCAAGCGATCATCATTAGGCTCTGAAAAGCTTCGGTTTGTTAGATAGTCATTGGCGATCTCTAGCGCTTTGCTAGGCTCTATCTCGACCAACTTATCCGCTTCAACCAGAAGGGGAGAAGTAAACGAGGAAGAGGCATTTGCTAGATGACTTAGAAGCGCTGCAACCATCCCTAATACAACCCAAAATTTAGAGCCCATGAATGTGTCCATTTCCTGAAGTTAAAGGTTACTGTCTTGCCATACGAGCATTGTGCTCAGGAGCCTGATGTTGATTTGATCGATAGGGATTAATATCCAAGCCACCACGACGTGTATATCTTGCATATACGGTTAACTTAGTCGGGTTACAGTATTGCATCAAATCCGTGAAAATTCGCTCAACGCATTGCTCGTGGAACTCGTTGTGTTCACGAAATGAAACCAAGTAGCGCAGCAGGGCTTCACGGTTAATCTTGGCGCCTTGATATTGTATTTCAACACTACCCCAATCAGGTTGGTTGGTGATCAAACAGTTCGATTTAAGCAAGTGACTATGAAGGGCTTCTTCGACCACTTCATCACCCGCTGCTCCTTTAAGCAGTTCTGCATCAAACTCATAGTTATCGATAGTAATATCTTGGTCATCAATACAGTCACCTGCCATGCCCACAATCTTACTGTTTTCGAAATCGGCAACCGGAATCAATGTGACGCTGACGGTTTCGCCAGCGCAGTTTGAGAGGTCTGTGGCCATCGTCGTTTGTACTTGTTCCCAAGAGTCAAAGCGTGTTTGGTTGTAGCTGTTTAAATACAGCTTAAATGACTTAGACTCAATAAGGTTGGCGCTGGTTGCCGGAATGGAGACTTCACCAATCGCAACTTGAGGTAATCCCTTAGCGTTGAGCCATGAAATTTCATACAAAGTCCAAATATCACACCCTTGGAATGGTAATGTGTCTCCAAGCTCAAGGTCATCACGATTTAAGCTTCTTGGTACCGGTTGCAGTAAACTGGCATCGTAGTGATTGGCGTACTCGGTTTTTGACCAAGGGTGAGACCTGAAAGCTCTTTAGCGTTGGAATATTTGCTCATAATTGTGTGATATTTCGATTAGAATAAGCTGAATTTTACGAGATCCCTGAATAGCTGTCATCCTTTGTCGCGGCAAAACGCGTTACAAGTAAGGATAACCGGAGAGAATATGAATCAAAGTGTACAACAAGCTTTGGAGGCGTTTTCAAAACGCTATCAACAAGCATGGCAAGAAAAACATCAAACAGCTTCCTGCAAGTGAAGAACTGCATGGATTGGTTTCACCATGTATTGATAGCAAAGACGAACAACAGGTTTATTGGACATCTTGCCT
>ASHK01000998.1 GCA_000695745.1 Vibrio madracius
AATAGAGAAATGCAAATTGAAGCGGCGCATCATTTCGACCAACCATTGATGCTGCAGTGTTTCAGGCACTACGATCAATACACGCTGAGCACGACCTGACAGCACTTGCTGGTGAATGATCATACCGGCTTCAATGGTTTTACCTAAGCCTACTTCATCAGCCAACAATACACGTGGCGCGTAACGACGACCAACCTCGTGGGCAATAAAAAGCTGATGAGGAATCAAACCTGCACGCATACCACAAAGACCGCGCATTGGGCTTCTATGTTGTTCGTATTGATTGCTGAGAGCACGATAGCGCAATACAAAGTTGTCCATACGGTCAATTTGACCTGCAAACAATTTGTCTTGAGGCTTATTAAAACGGATTTGATGACTCAAGAAGATCTCACGCAACATCACGCCTTGCTCTTCAGTATCTTGGCGTGTACCGACATACGTTAATACGCCTTGGTCTTCTAGCAGTTCTTCAACTAGAAGTGCCCAACCTTCTTGGCTATCTATGACGTCGCCAACATTAAAGATGACTCGGGTGACTGGCGCATCACTGCGTGCATACACGCGATTCTCTTCTGATGCAGCAAACATAAGAGACACTGTTCTCGCATCCAATGCGACGACCGTACCTAAACCTAAATCACTTTCCGTATCGCTAATCCAGCGCTGCCCTAAAGCAAATGTCATAGAAAGACTACCTCAACTCGTATCGATATCTTTTAGCTATTCAGCGGTAACTCAGTGGATAACCAAGCACAAAACTCCGCCCAAATAATAGTAGGTGATAGAGCAAATATTGCTCATTTTCACCCAGGGGTGAAAGGTCGCTAATCTTACTCGAAGGCGTGATGTAGGTCACGCCAATTACAAGGAAATCCAAAGTTTTTTTGCATTGTCGTGGCTGACATCAAACTGCAAAAAATAGTGGCAAATGTAAAGAACAAAGTGAGTTTTTTCACTTATACTCAAACTGTAAACGTTAATAATATGTTATCGAAAGACATATTAAAATCGGATACAAGGGTATCAGGTTCAATCAGACTTACCATCGATTGAACGTAGCAAGGTTGACTCACTAGGATAGGAAGTTCGAGCCAGCATTGACCCCAGTCTGACTCGTTCCCAATCCGAGTTAACCGCAAAGGACAAGCGCCAGTTGCGGCAAGGAGACTCTATGGGCGATACCGACCGTAAATTTTTCGTTCTCGACACCAACATTCTTCTCCACGAACCTCACGCCATTTTTTCCTTCAAAGAACACGACGTCGTCATACCTATGACGGTACTTGAGGAGCTCGACCGAATTAAGGACAGCAAACGCGATGTCGCCCGAGATGCACGCGTAGCAATCCGAGCTCTGGAAGATATCTTCAAAGATGCTACTCCTGACGAGATTTCTGAGGGTATTCCTTTTTCTCACCAGCTAGAAGCGACAGGAACCATTTCAATATTGGCCGATTACGTTTTGCAAGAAACCGTTAAGGCTTCGCCGACAAAGAAGGTGATAACCGAATCCTCAACGCCGTACTCTACCTTCAAAACAAACGCTCTCCCCGTGAAGTCGTATTAGTGACTAAAGACATCAATATGCGTTTAAGAGCCAAGGGAGCCGGTGTCCGCTTTGTTGAAGATTATCGTACCGACCAACTCATCGATGATGTGCAATACCTCACCAAAGGGTTTCAAAGCTATGAAGGGGCTTTTTGGGACCATATTGACCAAGTCGAAACTAAAACGCTCGCCAATAAGACTTACCATACTTTCGATAGAGCGGCGATAGACCCTACATTTATCAATCAGTACCTAATTGATGACAGCACTGACTTTGCTGGACGTGTGGCTGATATTGATAACGACAAAGTGACCATTCGAGACCTTAGCCAAGAGCGACTGTTGTGTCGTCAGGCGTGGGATATTCGTCCTAAAAACATTTACCAAGGTATGGCTATGGATGCCTTACTTGACCCTGATATCGATTTAGTCATTCTCACCGGCGCAGCAGGTAGTGGTAAGACGCTACTCGCCATGGCTGCCGCGCTTGAGATGACCATAGAAAGGGGTATGTTCGATAAGATCATCGTCACCCGAAATACACCCGACATCGGCGAATCTATCGGTTTCTTCCGGGCACCGAGGAAGAAAAAATGATGCCTTGGTTGGCCGCGATTACCGATACACTTGAAGCGCTGCACAAGAACGACCATTGCACTGAGGGCTCACTAAAATACATCTGCGATAAAGCCAATATTCAGTTTAAATCCATCAATTTCATGCGTGGACGCTCGATTCAAAATGCCTTTGTTTTACTTGATGAATGTCAAAACTTAACCGCCTCCCAAATTAAGACCATTATTACACGCTGCGGTGAAGGAACGAAAATTGTCTGTTCTGGGAACTTGGCACAAATTGATTCACCATACTTAACACCCGTAACATCAGGATTAACCTATATGGTTGAACGTTTTAAGAATTTCGGCGGCAGCGCCAACATTCACTTAAATGGTGTGGTAAGAAGTAGATTGGCCGAATTTGCAGAGGAAAATTTGTAAGTGGCTACACTGTCATCCCCTAAAAGGGGATGACAGTCAGATTGCTGACGAACCCCACTTTTTAAGTGGGGTTCTCTTTTATGAGCGGCCGTAGGCCGCGATCGCGATATTTCTTTAGTAGGCGAAGTCTGGAAGTAACCAACTCTTACATTGGTCTCTAGAA
>ASHK01000999.1 GCA_000695745.1 Vibrio madracius
TTATACTAGTGTGAAACCGACGGATTATAACCAATCATTGTTAATCTGTCGCTGCTTTTAGATCTCGAGCTCGCACACCCATTATCATCAAGCTTACTAGGTAACTTACCGCACCAATCAAAATCAAACCAACCAGCGTATACACTCGTTGTGTTAAGCCCCACGTTAACCATTGTTGCATATCTTGCAGTTGCCAACGTAGCACCAATACCATTACCACAGCAGCGACTGCAAGACGGGCAACAAACCCAATCGTTTGACGACTAATCTGATAGACGTTTTGCAGATGCAACCCACGATACAGCAACGCCATATTGATAAATGCTGACAACGCCGTCGCCATTGCTAGTCCAACATAGCCATAAAAATAAGCAAAGATAGCATTGAACACCATGTTCGATACCATGGCTACAATGCCATACTTCACTGGTGTTTTGGTATCCTGACGCGAGTAATAACCTGGAGCGAGAACTTTAATTAACATAAAGTTAAGCAATCCAGAAGCATAAGCTAACAGTGACAAAGACGCTTGATGAACATCATTCGGCGTGAACTCTCCACGCATAAACAGCACCATAAGCATTGGCTTTGCCAAGACCATCAGCCCAACATGGCGGGCAACCCAAGCAAAATCACCATGCGAACGCCCCAATCCATCGTACTAGCAAATCCTTCGCTATGCGCATCTACGTGCTTACGAGATAATGCAGGAAGAATAACCGTCGCAATGGCAATGCCAAACAAGCCTAGTGGAAACTCTAAAAGTCTATCGGAATAATAAAGCCAACTGATCGAGCCTGTCGCTAGGAAACTGGCAATAAAGGTGTCGAAAAGCAGATTAATTTGGCTCACTGATACCCCAAATAAGGCAGGGATCATCAAGGTTCTGATTTTCACGACACCAGGATCACGCCAACCCCACTTGGGCTTCACCAATACGCCCTCTTTAATAAGAAAAGGCAATTGAAACGCAAACTGGACGAAACCGCCTAAGAAGACACCGATCGCTAAACCAATTTCCGGCTGAGCAAGGTTTGGAGAAATAAACCACGCACAGAGGATAATCATGACATTCAAAAAAACAGGAGTAAAAGAAGAAACAGCAAACTTACCTAAGGTATTGAGAATCGCCCCAGATAGCGCGACAAAAGTGATGAACCATAAATAAGGAAAGGTAATTTTAAGCATCAGACTGGCAAGCTCGAACTTTGACGCAGCGGGGCCATCATGTAGCCAATCTAAGAACCAGCCGAAACCAAATAACGCCGTGACCACACCCGACCCTAATACGCCCAATAGAGTCACTATTGTGACAATAACGCCCAAGGTCCCTGATGCTTTAGCAATTAAGTCTCGAGTTTTGTCTTTATCACCGGAAGCATGGTATTCCGTCAGAACGGGAACAAAGGCTTGAGAAAAGGCGCCTCAGCAAATAGACGGCGTAAAAAATTAGGAATTTTGTTCGCAAAGAAGAAAACATCTGCGCTTGCACCTGCCCCCATGAGGTTGGCAACTACAACATCTCGTGCTAGCCCAAGCACACGAGACACCAGCGTCATGGCACTAACAACCATGCCCGACTTAAGAAGGCGTTTACTCACAATAACCTCTGAATTACCTAGCCAATGCTTGCTATTTATCGGATTCAATAGCGTTTGTTATTGAAGAGAGGATTAGTATTAGCATTGGTCGAAAAATACTGTTAGAATCCCCGCCATCTTAACCGCGATAGCCCACAGATATCAAAATTTGTTTTGTATCGTCGGGTTTTTGCACAAATCATTTGACAATTAAGCGCAAATGAGGGATATTCCTCGCCCTTAAATTGTCACCGAACTAAGTTTTTGGGAGTTAGACCCTTGGCAAACAGTAAATCTGCTAAGAAGCGCGCTATCCAAGCTGAGAAACGTCGTCAGCACAACGCTAGCCGTCGCTCTATGATGCGCACTTACATGAAGAAAACAATCGCAGCTATCGCAGCTGGCGATAAAGAAGCAGCAACTTCAGCATTTGCAGAAGTTACTCCAATCCTTGACCGCATGGCGACTAAAGGCCTTATTCATAAGAATAAAGCAGCTCGTCACAAGGCACGCTTCTCTGCTGCAATCAAAGCTCTATAATTTAGACTTTGTATTGTGTTAAAAAAAC
>ASHK01001000.1 GCA_000695745.1 Vibrio madracius
GCGACGTTTGCTGCAAATAACTCAGGAAGCATAGAGAGTGTATTCAAACTGGTTGGTTCTTCAAGGGCGTGATAGCGTTTACGTTCACCATCAATATCGGCTTCAAAACGACCTTTACACAGTGTTGGATAGCCAGCGTTTTCCCCTTGAGCGTAACGGTCAATAAGAATATTGTTAAGACGAGATTCGAGCCCTTGCTCTGTTTCTTGCCAACGCACGTATTTTGCTGGTGAGCACGCACCAACAGTATTTGGTGATTCGCCAGTAAGATAAGAGGATAAATAACAGCGTCCCTCTGACATTATGCAAAGGCTACCAAATGCGAATACTTCTAGCTCGACGTTAGACGTCATGTTTCTAGATAGCTGTTTTACCTGATGAATAGATAAAACGCGCGGCAGTACCACTCGTTTCACATTGAAGTTCTTATGGTAGAAATCCACTGCAGCAACATTGGTCGCAGACGCTTGTACCGAAAGGTGCAGTTCGAGATCTGGGTATTTATTGGCGGCGTAATCCAATACGGCAATATCGGCGATGATGAGCGCATCTACCCCTAGGTCTGCTGCTTGATCGACCGCATTGGTCCAGCGTTCAAAACCATTTGGGTGGGCAAAGGTGTTCAAGGCGATATGCAACTTTTTATTGTGGTCACGAACATACTGAGCTGCTCGCTCTAGTTTTTTCCCGGTAAAGTTCAGACCAGCAAAATGGCGTGCGTTGGTATCATCTTTAAAACCGATGTAAACCGCATCCGCACCACAATCAATAGCTGTTTTTAGAGCAGGTAAATTCCCTGCTGGGCATAAGAGTTCCATATGCTCATTACCATATTTCTGACAGTAGCCCGCATTTTATGAACAATTATGAACAGCGAATTTGATGTAAGGCATGTTTACCTTAATAAACACGTAATTAACACCAAAGAGGTAACGTTAACATGGTTAATTTCGGTGACGACGGTTTTGAGCGAAGAGTGCTTCAACTTCATGTTTCGGTTGAGGGCGGTGGAAGTGGAAGCCTTGGATGGAATTGCAGTTGAGATTGGAAAGCAAGGTTGCTTGATGACGAGTCTCAACACCTTCAGCAACGACAGAAAGATTGAGTGACTTACCAAGGTTAATAATGTTCTCAATCACAGTGAGCTGTTTTGGTAGCGTATCAATGTCCATGATAAAAGCTCGGTCTATTTTGAGCTCATCGATCGGAAAGTGAGCAAGGTAAGATAATGAAGAATACCCGGTACCAAAATCGTCGATCGATAGTGCAAAACCTAACTTTTTAATCGCATCGAGCATTTGCAACGTATGCTCACTATTACTCATCACAGCACTTTCCGTCAGCTCAAAAGTAATGCAGTTAGGGTCGAGCCCAGTACTACGTAATAAGCGTTCCATGTAGTCGATGAGCTTTGGGTTACCAAACTGCTCTGGAGATAAGTTGATGGCGACTCTGCCGGTAAGATGCCTTGAAGTTTCCAACGCTTGACGGTATTGAATACATCGCGCATTACGACGCGACCTAAGCTTTCAATTAGTCCGGCTTGTTCTGCAACAGGAATGAAAGAGGCGGGACTAATGTAGCCTTCAACCGGGTGCTTCCAACGAACTAAAGCTTCAGCGCCATTAATGCTAAAGTCGCGAGCGTTCACTTTAGGTTGATACCACACTTCCAACCCATTTTGTTGCAGCGCTTTTTGTAGTTCGATCTCTAACCAAAGACGCATACGTGCCTCTTTGTTCATTTGATCGTTAAACTTAACCAAGCGGTTTCTACCACGTGCTTTGGCTTCGTACATCGCAGTATCGGCATTTTGCAGCAAGATACGTGCATCGTTTCCGTCATTTGGATAGTGGACACTACCGATGGAGCATGCCAGACGTTTACTAAAGTGGTGTAAATCGAAAGGTTGGTTGATAAGACCGATGATCTTCTCTGCCAACATCTCTACAGTACTATTACTTTCTGGTTCAGGCAGAATAATGCCAAACTCGTCACCGCCTAAATGCGCAAGAACCGATTGTTGAGGAAGATGTCGTTTGAGTCGTGAGGAAACTTCTTGAATCACTCTATCGC